>JANYAF010000037.1 GCA_025355175.1 Deltaproteobacteria bacterium
CGCGGAACGCGGGTCCGGTGATCGCTACGTTGGCCATTTTAATTAACAATTGGTATATCAAAAAGTTGGGTTGTTACAATTATTTCTCTACCCGGATCATCTTTTTTAATAAATGTGTAACGGGAATTTCCATTTTCTTTATGAAATAAGGTTCTGCGATGTTCTTCACGAGATTCCATTATTTCATGCATTTTATCTATAACGGATGAAGAATCCTTGTTTTTGTTGAATATCAATAAAGCACATTTAGAATCCCGCCACGATAAATAACTTAGCAACTGATCAATAGCTTCGGAAAAACCTTTAGGTCCCCGCCAGAACTTACATTCTGCTATAAAAATGTTCCGATTATCTACACGAATAAGTATGTCCGTTTTACCAACTGCATTGAATGTTTCTCCTGTGGCACTTCCTTCATAGTGACCATTTAATTGAAGTAAAAAATGAATTCGTATTGCCTCCTCATCAAGAGTGGCAAATGATGAAGGACTTCTCTCGATGACCAAGCCCATGCTTTCTATTATCTCTAAAATATGTTCGTACTCAGACATGTCCAATACAGGCTCTGGTTTATAGCTTTCTGTGGGGACTTTCGGTCTATCTGTTGGGGTTGCACGGCGGGTTGTTGGCACTGTAAAGGTTGGGGGGGTATCTTTCCGCTTGACAGGAATGCCAAGATTAGCAACCGCATTTGTAGCGGTCTGTGCTTTTTTGCGTTTTCGTTCCAGAGCAGATTTGATCTGATCGGGGGCGGTTCTGTTGTGATTTTCTACATCTCTTCTTAAGTTTTGTACTGAACCGGCCAATGATTCAACAATAGACACTATTTGTTGTTTTAATCTTTCTGGATCAGCGGCATCATCTGCGAATGTTATAGAGAAGCTTATTATGTCATTTCCGATACTAATCTCGGGATACCCACTTAAGGTGAAAGTTGACGGACGGACTCGCCAAAGCATGGGATCTCCAATAAAAGGTATCGCGATATCTAATTGTGTCCCTTGGACAACTATTCGCTCACCTCGAAAACTCATTCTATTAAAATCATGACTAACATCCTTTTGGATACCCGTCTGATTTTCAATATAATAATTTTCTGAGTCTAGTTCCAATGGTTCAATTAACACTTTATTTACGTAGTAGTCTTCGAGTTCGGTGGCAGATGCTTTTAAGATAAAATCATTATCGAGCGCATCAACCTCGTGTACAAATTTTTCTATTAAATTTCTGAACGTCGCAAAGGGATCACCATCTCTAAACGGACTGATTCTGCCATACATCATTATGTCCTCGCGAATATGATCAATATATTTTAGAAAACGCCTTTATTATGGTTGGTCACTGCCGGGTCGGAGATCACGCGGCACCTCCTGCGGCCAATCTCTGTGAGATTGCCTTATCGACCAGCTGACGTGCTGTTAGTGGAATATTCCGGAATTCGATACGTTGCATGAATGAGATTGGGCCGAGTTCAACAAATAGCTTCCCGAAAACCTCATCGGCGAAGCTACTTGATACCAATGGGACATCAGAAAAGTCGACATGGATTCGATGACCTGGGCACATCCGGAGGAGATTGGCTAGGCGGGTTCGCACCGGCGCGCCTGCTACACGGCTCCCGAAGGTCATCGCCTCCTCTCGCATCAGGAAGAGCACGTGGCTTAAGTCGTCTTGCTCATAATGCAGCTCGACAAAGTCGACAGGGGAATGAATCTTGCCGCCAATTTTCAGTGCTTCCTGAAGCAAGTGGGGCACCGAGAAATCTATTTGTGCGACCACGAGCGTGCCTTCGTATGGGACACGCTCTGAGCTGATGTGCAACCCAGACTTCTCTGTGAAGGAGAGCTTTGCATACCCAGATTCGACTTGGAATAGACCGCGGCTATGGCTACAGATTTGATAGCTGCCAAATAGACCGTTGCCCTGCCCCACATCCTTATTTCTGGTGACACCTTCCCTAATCGCTCGGTCTAGTGCGACAGCGTCTGATGTAATTTCAGGATGGCCCTCTCGAAGTGTTATAGGAATCCCAACGCCAGCATCCGCAACGATATACTCGACCCTTTTTCGGTTTTTCTGAAAAGTGGAAACCTGGACGATACCACCAATAGGCGACTGGGAATGGACCAAGACGTTATCTGTGACTTCGTTGATGGACCATTCCAATGCTGCAAAATCGTCTCGCTCAATATTGGGGATTGCTCCAAGAATCGCGTTTACGATCCGGTTGACCGCCCTTCCTTGGTCGCTTGATGTCGTAAACTGAGTCCCCGGTATTTGGGTGTGCCCTTTGAACACCGATGGGGAATTGACATGGGGATGGAGGAAGTGTGCCCAATTGGCATTTTGAAAAAGGCGAGACAGTTTTAAGTCGGTTGGTAGAACCAAATCAAAGTCGATGTGAGAGGCCCGCAACTTCATAACTTGAGCGCATAACGCCAGCATCGGACCTGGGAATGCAGCCGTGCAAGATCCGAAGTCGAGGACGACGTCTTGATATCCCGCTTCCTGCACTGCTTGGTGCAAACATGCAAGAGGGCGATGCAGGTCGGCAATGGCAAACTCCCCCGCGAAAGTAACTCGGTTGTTGTCACGAAATACCGGCATATGAGTACCGCCCCCTGTGATTATCTCCAAGAATTAATATACGGAAACCGTATATCATTGGAATAATCATTAAGAGAAAAATCGGACTCCCTCCATCTCTTGCAAAGCTAGGATACCATAGAATTTCACGATCCATACCACAATTCTCGAGAAATAAACATCAATGATAATGGATTGAAATCAAGTATATTCTTCAAGGGAGGCGTTTTACTGACTTCAGCTTGCTATCATCACCCGCCTATCGGCAGGTTACGGATACGAATTCTGCTTTGATCAAAAACAACGACACAACCTTTTTCAAGGCTTTCTTTTAAAGCTGATAGGTTTGCTAACAGGACTTGTAGCTGATTTTCTGGTCGGCGTGTTGTCATGCCGCGGAATAAAATAAAGGGTGGAGACAAGGCATTATCGATCAAAAATTTCATGCCTGCATTACCAGCGGTAATTCACGTTCGCGGAGCGCTTCCGCAGCATACCGCAGAGATTCTGTGATATCACCTTTTTCAAGGTCAGGATAGGCTGCCAGGATTTCCGCATCGCTCATTCCTTCCGCTATCATAGCGACAATCGTCGACACGGGAATCCTCAAGCCACGGATACAAGGCATTCCATTCATTTGGGAGTGATTAACAGTGATTCGTGTAAAGTTCATAAATCAACCTCCGTTGTCCTGTTGCCTGATTTTCCGACATGCTGAGTAATGTTATAATCTTGCATACTTTCCAAAATCCGTCAATCACTGACTTCAGCGAGACAGTCGGAGCCGGGGTAATTCATGTCTTCATTTGCCAACTTTTGTGATTGTTTTTTTCATAATTTCAACCAACCTTTCAAAATAGGCTGCAAATTCGGCTTCATCGGCCAGATACGGCGTCATGATGGTTGATCTCAGCACCAGCACCGACGGCGCTTTTTTCCATTCCCCGTCGTCTATGCCGCATTTCCGAACGAAATCAAGGGGCG
>JANYAF010000055.1 GCA_025355175.1 Deltaproteobacteria bacterium
GGATTCTCTTAAGGCAAGGATAGTGCCAAACTAGGTTATGGTATGTTACTTGTTGAAATAAATAGATTATTCTGAAATATAGGCCAAACAAAAAACGAGCAAAATTGTACGAATTATAAAAACGGCAGACTAAAATGTGGGTGAAACCGGCAAAAAAACCTCCTCGTCGGCATCACTAATTATTGATTCTTCCAGCTTTCAATATTCTGCTTTGGTATCAATTAAGAAAGAATTTATGGATGGGGGGTGCTGGTCGTCAATATTGACGGTACGATGGGATAGGGGATTTTTCCCCGGTGAATTGTTTGTAAAATGTCTCTGGATCAAGCCAGGTATATCAGGACTTCTGTTGATTTTAGGGTAGGAGTTTGATCAGAACCGACTGATAGAGGTTTACAGTGTTCCGTCAAGCGCCTCGGCGACTTCCGCCTTACAGGCCCGGCAGCGCTTTGCCCCCCTGAAGAGCGGTTTTCCGCAATTAGGACAGTGATAGCGTGTTAGTTCCGCCCGGGCCCATTCCACGCTGCCTTGCTCATCACCCAGCTCGGCTACCTTGGCGCGCCATAAGGGGATGGCCCTTTTCATCACACGCTCACCTGTGGCCAAACCGAAATTTTCTATCATGCTGCATGGCCAGTGGCTGCATTGATGGCAGGAATAATAACCTTTGCCCCGGACGCAACTCCTGATCGCGCATAGGGTGCAGTAGCCGTAGAGCTTCTTCGGCGGCTCGCTTTGCATGCAGCCGTAACATTCCGTGTCTTCGGCCTTTGTCTTGTAGAGGTTGCCCATGACCTCCTTGAATTTTTCGTTCTTATCCCTCGTTGCAATGTAAACGCCGCAGGCGCCGCAATACAGGCCGCAGGGCGCCATCAGATTCTTGTCTTTTATCTCCTCTTCCGTCCAACCTTCCATCGTATTGTACCCCCCTCCCGAATTTATAAAAGATAACCAACTTGTTTTTCTGTCCGGCAACCGGTAAAACGTGGCGCTCCATGGTATGCGACGGCATAAGCCCCAACAACCATGTATTCAACTTTATGCCCGTTGAATAACTCGAGCAACTCTTTGAAGTCTTTCCGTGCTTCCATAATATTACTTTCTCAGATAATCGACGGTTGCAACGCGTTCTTCAGCAGGTCGGCTTAACCGGTACGGGAGATCGATCCCGGCGATCGGCTGTATTGACTTTGTTGGCGTTTTATTTCAGGGCTATAAGCCTTTTCAGAAGAATGTCCTCAATATTCTGCCGGGAATCCAGTATAGACAAGACATAAACTTTGTTTTCCGATACTCTATACATAATCCGCCACGGCCCAATAATCAATTCACGGTATAAAGTAATTCCCTGGTCCAGCAGTTCTGGAACAATTCGTCCCCGATCTGGAAATGCCCTAAGGCTCTCCGCCCTTTTCTTTATTTCACCGAATATTTTGTTGGCTTGTAAAGGGTTTTCCCTGGCAACATATTCAATAATAGAAAGAAGATCGTTTTCCGAAGTCGCAGACCACCAAACGCCATGTGATTTCTTCATGCCATCTTTTCTTTCAGAACGTTTTCAATCGCCGTAAAAACGTGTTCTTGGGGCTTGATTTTCCCATGTTTAATGTCTTCCTCGCCCTGAGAGAGCAGTTTAAGAATTCCAATAGCGTTTCTCATGTTCTCATAGCTTTGAGGATCCTGGAGCACTGCTCTGAGTTCTCCATTTTGGGTAATTAGCACAGGGCGATGAGTTTCATTGATTTGTCTCAACAATTCAGGGGCATTTGCTTTTAAGTATGTGATTGGTTTGATATCTTTAGAAATGTTCATTTTATTACCTCCAGTCTGAATACGATACCACAAAAAGACTGGTTGTCAACGCTTTTGATCCCCATCCAACTTCCGTCAGTGTGACATACTGATATCATAATTATTGGCAACAATGTGGAGGATGACACATTGCCCCCGCCGTCGAAGGTTATCCGCGGATCAATCCGCGGAAGCGGGCGTAAGCCACCATGCGGCTAAACGCGAACATGGCGCGTTCCGGTGTGGGGTAGCAAGGTACGCGAAGCTTCGCAAAGCCCTCACGGATGTGGGCAACCTCCCTGGTTGTGCCGCCGTAGTAGCTGGCAAAGACCGGCTTGTCCGGATGAAGGCTGAAAATTTCAGCAAAGGCCTCGGAAATGTCGAACATACTTTCCGGCATAAGTACGAAAGTAATCAAAAGGGCATCCACATCCTTCTGGTTCATCAGGCACCGGGCAATGTGGCTGGAGGCTTTTTTTGAGCCGTGCTGCTCAATGGCGGACCAGGTGTCGATGGGATTGCGCACAGGTGCCCAGGAAGGCATCACCTCGCCCAGTTGTTTCAGTGTTGCAGGTTGGAGCGCGGGCAGAACGATGTCATACTCCTCCGCGGCGTCCGTGGCGGCAACGCAGCCCATGCCCGTGATGGAGAGGACGCCCATGCGGTTTCCCCGCGGCCCAGGGAGCTTTTCAAATGCCGACAGGGTATCGAAAAAGGCTTCGGGGTTATTCACCCGAACCAGGCCTGTTCTGCGGCAGACCGCGTCAAACACCGCATCCGACCCGGCAAGCGACCCCGTATGTGAAGCAACGGCGACCGCTCCGGCCTCACTGCGGCCGGCTTTTATCACCACCACGGGTTTTCTTTTACAAGCCATGTTGGCGGCCCTGACAAAACGCCGTCCCTCGATCACACCTTCCAGGTACATACCAATGGTGGATGTCTGGGTATCATCGGTCAGGTATTCCAGAAGATCGCTTTCGTTGATGTCGCCCTTGTTTCCAATGCAGGCCACCTTGGCCAGCCCGAAGGGTTTGGTGTCTGCTATCCAGCGCCCCCAACCTGACGAGAAAACACCGGACTGGCCGATGATCGACACGCCGCCTTGCTTGATCGGGTCAAGGCCTACAATGGACGTGGCCATGCCGGCGGATGGGTTAAGCGTGCCGATGCTGTTAGGTCCCATGATCCGGATGCCCGCCCGCTTAGCCTGATCGATAATGACTTTTTGCTCCGCAACGCCTGCTTCCCCCATATCTGAGTAGCCGCCTGTGCTCAGGATGATGTTGGTGACTCCTTTGGCGGCGCAGTCCTCCAAAGCTTCGGGCACTGCGGTCTTGGGAATCACAATCATGGCCAGATCCACCGGCCCCGGCACATCACAGATTCTGGCGTAGGAGGGAAGCCCGAGGATTTCTTTGCAGGTGGGATTGATGGGATGAAGGACGCCCTTAAAACCCGCCTTCTGCAGGTTGCGCAGGATGATGTTGCCTCCTTTTCCCGGACTTCTTGATGCGCCGATCACGGCCATGGATGACGGATTGAAAAACGGCGCTACGGTCGCAGGGTCGGGACGTTTTCGGATTGGCGTGGAAGGGCTGGAATCCAAACGCACCAGGGCATCCACAGCCACGGCCCCAGCCGGGTAAGCAATGAAGGGATTCACATCAATTTCGAGAATATCCGGACGCTCGGATATGAGCCGGGAGAGCGCCGAGAGGGCCCTGGAGATAGCGACAATATCCAGGGGCTCCTGGCCGCGGTAGCCGTCAAGAAGGGCGATGCCTTTGAGGCGCCGGAGCATGGCGAGCGCGGCTTTTTCGTCCACGGGGGCAAGATCAATGGCCGTGTCCCGGAAGATTTCGGTGAAGATACCGCCGATCCCTACGAGGACCACAGGGCCGAACACGGGATCGCGCCTGACCCCCAGGATAAGTTCAGTGCCTGGCCGGGCCATCTTCTGCACCAGAAGCGCATGGGGAACATCAGAAAATTTATTCTTCATCTCCCGGGCGGTCTTGCTCAGGGCGGATGTATCCTTGATATTCAGGACAACCCCGCCCCGTTCTGTTTTGTGAGAGACAGCCTCGGAACAAATCTTCAGCGCGACAGGAAAGCCAAGCCTATTGGCCGCCGTAGCGGCTTCTAAAAAATCATTGGCCAGAACACCGTCAATAACAGGGATTTCCCACTGCCTGAGCAGGGTTGCCCCTTCAAATTCATTGAGTGTTGTAATGTCGTATTTTGACACGAAAATACCTCCTGATTCCATAAGCATGATTTACAGCACACAGTCGCAACCACCATCGAACTGAATTACCCTTCAAGTGTTGGTCTTGTGGCGCATCAAAGGATTTCTTTGACCCGGCCCACTATCCCGCCTTCCAGGCGCACTTTGATTCCGTGTGGATGCGTGCCTGATTTTGTCAGAATAGTCTGCACGATGCCGCAGGTGATATGGCCCGTATGTTGATCCTGCTTCTGTACCACTTTTACACGGGCACCCACTCTAATATCAGCGCGGTTATTTCCATTCATTCGGCATGTCCTCAAAAAAATTCTAAATGAGGCTACCATGATTTATTTAAATAATTCAACTTGCATGTTTACGGCAAAAAACCCGCTTAATCTTTTAAACACTTTTGTGTTACAATTACCGCAAATATTTTACCCCATCATGAAAGGAGCTGTCGATATGCGCGGCGACATCAAGAAGCTGATTCAGGAAAATCATGTATGTGTTCTGGCCACCGTGTCGGAAGGAGAGCCGCATTGTTCGCTGATGTCTTATGTGGCGGATGAAGACTGTCGTGAAATTTACATGGCGACGCACAAAGATACAAAAAAATACCGGAATCTCGCCGCCAATCCTTCTGTCAGTCTCCTGATCGATTCCAGAGAGACGGGCGGCAAAGACAAGAAGGCCGAAACCAAAGCGCTGACCGTTACGGGAACCTTTCAGGACGGCATGGATGAGCAAAGAAGAATGGCTGTTCGGAAAGCGCTGCTTGACCGGCATCCCGGTTTAAATGAGTTTTTTGCCGATCCTGCCGCGGAAATTATTGTTGTTAAAGTAAAGGCGTTGCAACTTTTGGACGGGATAACGGATGCTTACTTTGAAAAGGTATCATAAATAAAGAAAAGAGAGTCGCTATGGTACAAGATTTACGCGATTCGAGAAAAAAGAAAGCCAATGGATTCCAATCTTCTTTCAGCTTTCAGCACGATGCAATGGCCGCCAGAATCATCCGGTCGATCTTCGACAGGGGCAGCTTCTTTAAATCAGAAGGTGATGCCCATCGCCATTCCTGACAGCCAAGCGCTTTAGGGGCGCCTTTCAGCAAACGACAATCGTATGCTTGAAGCGTTGCGCGAAAGGGAGTATAAGCATGATGGACCATTGCCAGCTTATTTCCCACCCGGATTTTAATACCCAATTCTTCTTTCACTCTGTGCTGCAATCCGGTTTCCATATTTTCAATATCATCAATAAAACCACCCGGCAATTTCCATAAAGACGCCAGCAATCCGGTGGCCGGTCGCTGCACAAACAGCAGCAGGCCTTCTGAATTGCGGATGACAGCGGCGGTCGCCTGGCGGTGAGGAATGGCCGGAGCCTTCCGGGTTATCGGTAGAATGCTTTGTAAATCGAGAAGGCGCGCACGGCAAATGGAGGCAATGGGGCAACTCGAGCAATCGGGGACTTTCGCCTTACAAATCGTTGCCCCCAGATCCATCAGCGCCTGATTAAAGTCGCCGGGATGTTTGGCGGGAACCAGCGCCGCGGCCAGCTCAAGCAATTTCTTTTGTTCCCCGGGATCATCCATCGGTTTGCGGATGGCAAAAACACGGCACAAAATCCGGCGGACATTGCCGTCAACAGCGGGAAGGGCCTGCCCATAAGCAATGCTCAAAATAGCGCCGGCTGAGTACTTGCCGATGCCGGGAAGCGTTTTGATTGCTTCGGGTGTGTCGGGAATCCGCCCACCCCACTGATTGACGATGATGTGGCTGGTGGCATGAATATTACCGGCGCGGGAATAATACCCCAGGTTTTCCCAGGCCTTGAGCACATCCTGCAAGGGGGCGGCGGCCAGCGCGTAAACGTCGGGGAAGGCTTTCAGGAAACGATGATAATAGGGAATTACTGTATCCACCTTGGTTTGCTGAAGCATGATCTCCGAAATCCAGATACGGTATGGATCGCTCGTCTTCCGCCAGGGAAGGGAACGTTGATGGCGCCTGTACCAGGCGGATAGCCGACGTCTGAAAATATCTTTGATTTTAGCGGTATACTGGATCATGCCCGCCTGTATATCCTATGTGCGGCGCCATGACAATAGCGCTATTCAGACCAATTTTCCTCTTGACAGATAGCTGTTTATAGGACAACTTAAAAACGCACACGGACATGCTAATCGTTGTTTTTTCGTATCAAGATTTTCTGGTTAATTCATCAATAAAAGAAATAGGGGAGAGGAACAAAAAATGAAGAAAGAGGATTGTATTTTATTCAGCGGCGGAGCGCAGGGCGCGGAAGCGGAATTTGGAGCCAACGCCGAGCGCTTGGGCATAGAGGAAGTGAACTTTACTTTTGAAGGTCATACTATCGTTCGCCATCGGGGCTTAAGAGTACTTAATCACGAAGAACTGAAAAACGGTGACGTTTCGCTGGAATATATTTCCCGTCTGATGAACCGCCGCTATACGGACAACGCGACTTTCCGTAAAATTCTGCAGACGATCTGGTATCAGATTAACAATGGGCAGGAAGTCTTTATCATTGGAGAAATTCTACCGGACAAAACCGTCAAGGGCGGCACAGGCTGGGGCACGGAATTCAGCAAAATCTGCAACAAGCCGTTGCATGTATTCGATCAGAAAAAAAATGTCTGGTTCACCTGGAATAAGCTTACCTGGGTCGAACGAAAAAAAGGCGATGAACCAGTTATCACCTATACGCATTTTGCCGGCGGTGGCACACGCTTTCTGGAAGAAAACGGTAAAAAGGCGATCCAGGATTTGTTTCAGAAATCTTTTGCTTAAAAAATAATTTCAATATGATAAAAGGAGGAAGTATGTCTGATTCGTTGAAATACAGAGATGTGTATGAGCCGTCGATCAACCAGCCCGATGTGTTCTGGGGTAAAGCAGCCGAAGCAATTCAGTGGACGAAAAAATGGGATAAAGTTCTTGACGGCAGCAATAAGCCTTTTTATCGCTGGTTTGCCGGCGGTGAACTCAATACCTGTTACAACGCGCTTGACTATCAGGTGGAGTCAGGCAGAAAAGACCAGGTTGCCATTATTTACGACAGTCCCGTCACCGATACCGTCAAAAAGATCACCTATGGAGAACTCCTCGATTTCGTCGCCAAGTTCGCCGGGGCAATGGCCGGTTTAGGCGTCACGAAAGGCGACACGGTGATTATCTATATGCCGATGATTCCGGAAGCCGTGGTGGCGATGCTCGCCTGTGCGCGCATTGGCGCCGTGCATTCCGTCGTTTTCGGCGGATTTGCGCCCAATGAACTGGCCATCCGGATTGACGATGCCAAACCCAAAGTCATGATTTCCGCTTCCTGCGGCATAGAAGGCAAAAAGGTTCTCGCCTACAAACCGCTTCTGGACGAGGCGATTAAGATCGCTACGCACAAACCTCAAAAGTGTGTCATTTATCAACGCCCGCAGGTGAAGGCCGAGTTGACGGCGGGACGCGATCTGGACTGGGAAGAATTGGTCAAAGGCGCCAAGGCTGCCCCCTGTGTTCCGGTTGCCGCAACAGATCCACTCTATATTCTTTATACATCCGGTACAACCGGCAAGCCCAAAGGCGTCATGCGCGATAACGGCGGCCACGCCGTCGCTCTGAAATGGTCGATGAAATACATCTACGACATCCGCCCTGGCGAAGTTTTCTGGGCTGCCTCCGACGTCGGCTGGGTTGTCGGCCACTCCTATATTGTGTATGCGCCGCTGCTTTATGGCTGCACCACGATTTTATATGAGGGCAAGCCCGTGGGAACTCCCGATCCCGGCGCTTTCTGGAGGGTTATTTCCCAACATGGCGTGTCCATTCTATTTACCGCACCAACGGCGTTTCGCGCCATTAAAAAGGAAGACCCCAACGGGGATTATCTGAAAAAATACAACATTGCTTGTCTGAGATATTTGTTCCTGGCGGGCGAACGGCTCGATCCCGACACGTATCACTGGGCCAGTGACATGCTGAAGATTCCCGTCGTCGATCACTGGTGGCAGACCGAAACCGGCTGGCCGATAGCCGCGAACTGCATGGGCATTGAACCTTTTCCGATCAAGGCCGGATCGCCCACCAAGCCGGTGCCCGGCTATAACATTCAGATCCAGGATCTCGACGGCAAGCTGTTGCCCAATGGCCAGGAAGGCGCTGTTGTGATTCAACTGCCCCTGCCTCCGGGCTGTCTGCCCACGCTGTGGAAAGACGACAAGCGCTATCTGGAATATGTTACCGAAAGACCCGGCTATTATGTTACCGGTGATGGCGGCCGCTTCGATCTGGACGGGTACGTTTACATTATGGGACGCATTGACGACGTGATCAATGTGGCCGGCCACAGGCTTTCCACCGGATCGATGGAAGAAATCGTTTCCAAGCACAAGGACGTCGCGGAATGCGCCGTGCTAGGCGCGGACGACCAACTCAAAGGCCAGGTGCCGGTAGGCTTTGTTGTTTTGAAAGCTGGCGTGGATCGCAAGCCTGAAGACATCATTGCGGAGCTGGTGAAGATGGTGCGGCAGGAACTGGGTGCGCTTGCCTGCTTCAAGGAAGCCGCCGTGGTCAAGGCGCTGCCCAAGACCCGCTCCGGTAAGATCCTGCGCAGTACCATGCGCAAAATCGTGGACGGCAAGGATTATATTGTTCCATCCACCATCGACGATCCGGCGGTTCTGCCGGCAATTGCGGAATCGGCCAAGGCGATTGGTTACGGGAAGAAATGAAATAGGCTGTAGGCCGAAGGCTGAAGGTAAGAATGAAAAAACCGGCTGGAAAAATCTCCAGCCGGTTTTCTTTTCAAAGACTCATTATTTGATCAGCTTAGCCAGGCGGTCCCAACGGACATTCTTTTCTTCTGCATTCCATGACCAGTAAATAATAAATGCCTTGCCCTGAACGTCCTTCAAATCGACAAATCCCCAGAAGCGACTGTCCAGACTATGATCGCGATTGTCACCCATGACGAAAAGAAAACCCTGCGGAACCGTCACCGGCCCGAAATTATCACGCGGCTGCACGTTGGCCGGATAAGTTGTATCGTCGTTATAAATGCCGAAAGTATCCGTATAAATCTGATCATTGATGAATAGTTTTTTGTTTTTTATTTCAATCTTATCGCCGGCTGTGCCGATGACACGCTTGATAAAATCCTTGGACCGGTCCTGCGGGTAAACAAAAACAATGACATCGCCTCTTTTCGGGTCGGTGATCGGGATGATCGTTTTTCTAAAATACGGTATTTTTACACCGTAAATGAATTTGTTGACGAAAAGATGATCGCCGACCAGCAGGGCCGGAATCATGGAGCCGGACGGTATTTTAAACGCCTGAACCACAAATGAGATGATAAAGGCGGCGATCAGGAAAGCCGTCAGGATTGCTTCAATAAATTCTCTGATTTTTGATTTTGTTTTTACCGGTGACAATTCAGTTTCTTTCATGATGCTCCAATAGTATCCAGTTGATGGGGAATGTTTTGGTTTTCCCGCCACTCGTTACCCCGTAGATCAGGTTTACTAAAAACTTACAGCCTCGTGCCACTTCGTGTGGCCTCGTGTGACCATCAGGCCATCAGGTGGTCAGGTCAGAAAAAGGGGGTCCGCCTTTTAATAGATTCCCATTGCACACCCACCGGCCAGCGTTCCGCCGAGCTCGCGGCATTGTTCGAGAATTTCTCCGGTGATTTTTCCTTTGACAATGACCGGGGTGAAAACGTTTTTGAATTTGTAGCCCAGGGCGATGCGCTCGATGGCGTTGAGCGCGCCTGAGCCATCGCTGCCCGCACTGATGAAAACGACATAGGGTTTGCGGAAAACTTTGTCCTGTGCCTCAGCGTAAGTCCGGTCGAAAAAATCCTTGATCATGCCAGACGTATAGCCGAAGTTTTCCGGCGTGCCTATAGCCAGACCGCTGCAGGTTAGAAGGTCATCGAGTGTCGCGTCGCTGGCTTTTTTCAGGATGACCGTTACGTCTTCGATGGCCTTTGCGCCTTCGGCGATAGCCTGCGCCATTTGCTCTGTGTGGCCGGTTTGGGAATGGTAAACGATTAAGATTTTAGTCATATGATTTAGAAAGTAGGAAACAATTTTTAGAACAAGGGGTTGCAACCACCGCTGAAAGGTGGCAAGACCCCTTGTTCTAGGAGTTGTACCTGTATTATTCAGTTTCTTTCGGTAATAACCGGTTCGATGAACTGGTTATTACTGTTCGAGAGCTTTGCACAACCCCTCTATTCGTCATTCCCGCGCAGGCGGGAATCTAGAAAGTTATTGAAAAGACTGGATTCCCGCCTGCGCGGGAATGACAAAATTGTTGGTTTTATGTGGTTGTGCAAAGCTCTCCGTTCGCAATGACAAGGGGAGATTTCTTACGGCATTTTATTAATGATGCCGAGGAAGTCGTCCGGCTTTAACGAAGCGCCGCCGACCAGTGCGCCATCGATATCCTCCATCGCGATCAACTCGCCGATATTATCTTTCGTCACACTGCCGCCGTAGAGAATACGAACGTCATCAGCCAAACAGCCATATATTTCAACGAGAAGACGGCGAATGAAATCGTGAACGTCCTCGGCCTGAGCGGAGGTGGCCACCTTGCCTGTTCCGATTGCCCAGACCGGTTCGTAGGCGATGACAATGTGATCAATCTTATTAACACCGGCCAGCGCTTTGCGGACTTGGCGGTTCACGACACTCTGCGTTACGCCTTTGTTTCTTTCGCCATCCGTTTCGCCGACACAGAGAATCGGCTTCAAGCCGGTTGCCAACGCTTTCATTACTTTTAAATTAACATTTTCATCGCTCTCATTAAAATATTTACGACGCTCGGAATGCCCGATAATAACATATTTACAGCCGGCATCCGTGAGCATTGACGGAGAGACTTCGCCGGTGAATGCTCCCTTGTTTTCATAATACATATTTTGCGCGGCAAGTGCCACGGCGGAGCCCTTGATGGCCTCGCCGACGCTATGCAAGGCGGTAAACGGCGGGGCCACAATGACTTCACCGTTTTTCAAACCGGTCGCGCCTTCTTTAATCGCGTAAGCCAGCGCCACGGATTCACTGATAGTGTTGTGCATTTTCCAGTTGCCGGCGACAATCCACTTTCTCATTTGTTTCCTCCGTTTTAATCCCGCTGTTGCGGGACGAGCGTTAATTCGCCGCAGCGAGCTCGCGACGCGGTTTATCCGAGAGCGGCCACTGCCGGCAGGGTCTTGCCTTCCAAAAGTTCCAGAAACGCGCCGCCGCCGGTTGAGATGTAAGATATTTTATCGCTCTGACCGGTTTTGTGAATAGCGGTATCGGTATCGCCGCCGCCGACAATCGTCAGTGCGCCGGAAGCCACGACTGCATCGACCAGTTTAAATGTTCCTGAAGAAAAAGGGGCGAGTTCAAACATGCCCAGCGGCCCATTCCAGACAATCGTCTTGGCCGTTTTTACGGCGTCGGAAAAAACCACGATGGTCGCGGGACCGATATCCAGACCCATCCATTCATCGGGAATGTCTTTGACGGCGACTACTTTTGTTTCAGTGTCCGCCACGGGCGCCTTGGCGATCACCGCATCGACCGGTAATAAAAACTGAACGTTCTTTTGTTTCGCTTTCTCCATGATCTTACGGGCCAGGTCCAGCATTTCCATTTCACATAGGGATTTGCCGACATTCAGACCCTGGGCTTTCAGGAAGGTGAAGGCCATGCCGCCGCCCACGATAAGGCGGTCCACTTTATCGATGACATTTTCCAGAACCTTGATCTTGTCGGACACTTTGGCACCGCCGATAATGGCGACGAGCGGCCGCGCAGGATTGCCCATGGCCTTATTAAAATACTCTATTTCATTTTTCAGCAGGAACCCTGCGGCGCACACGGGCACAAACCTGGTGATGGCGGTATTGGAAGCCGCCGCGCGGTGCGACACGGCAAACGCGTCGTTGATATAGACGTCGCAAAGTTTGGCGAGTTCCTGGGCAAACGCGTCATCGTTTTTGTCTTCACCCGGATAGAAGCGCAGGTTTTCCAACAGAATCACGTCGCCTGCTTTCATGTTGGCTACGGTCTGCAGAGTTTTTTCACCAATGCAATCATCGATGAAGGGAACATCAATCTTCAACAGACCGGCAAGAATCGGCGCGACTGGCTTCAATGAAAACTCTTCAACTCTTTTTCCTTTGGGCCGTCCGAGATGAGACGTAACAATCACTCTGGCGCCCTTTTCCCGGATATAATTGATCGTGGCTAAACTCGCTTTGACGCGGGTATCGTCTGTGACGTTGCCGGCCTTGTCCATCGGCACGTTGAAATCCACTCGCACCAATACCTTCTTTCCGCTCACATCAATCTGATCTAAGTACTTCATGTCCATAACCTCTTTTCACGTATTTATCATTTCATGATGAAGGACAACAGTTCGAGCATGCGATTGGAAAAGCCCCATTCGTTATCATACCATGAAAGTATTTTCACCATTTTGCCGCCGATGACGGTCGTATTGGGCAAATCCACAATCGATGAATGCGGATTGCCGTTAAAGTCGCGCGACACCAGCTCTTCTTCAGAGCAAAACAAAATACCCTTCATCACTTTTTGCGAATACTCTTTGAGTTTTTCATTGACTTCCTGTTTGCTCGTTTCGCGCGACAGTGTCGCCACAAAATCAACCAGTGAAACATTGGGTGTGGGCACGCGGATTGCCAGGCCGTCAAGCTTGCCCTTCATTTCGGGAATGACTTCCGCAATGGCGCGGGCCGCGCCGGTGGTTGTGGGAATCATGGAAAGCGCGGAGGCGCGCGCCCTGCGCAAATCCTTGTGCGGCTCGTCGAGAACCACCTGATCGTTGGTGTAGGAATGAATCGTCGTCATCAGACCGTATTCCACGCCGAATTCCTCATGCAGAATTCTGACGATCGGCGCGAGGCAGTTGGTGGTGCAGGAGCCCATGGAGATAATGTGATGTTTCGATTTGTCATAGTCTTGAGGATTGACGCCGAAAACAACCGTCACGTCCGCCCCTTTGGCGGGCGCGGAGATCACCACTTTTCTGGCGCCGGCTTTCAGATGTTTTTCAGCTCCATCTTTATCGGTGAATCTTCCCGTGCTCTCCAGAACAACATCTACCCCCAGGTCTTTCCAGGGCAGTGTTTCCGGGTCTTTTGCGGAAAAAGCCTTCATTTCCTTGCCGTCAACAATGATGGCATTAGGGGTGGATTTCACTTCAGCATCGAGTATGCCGTGAATTGAATCATATTTGAGCAGGTGAGCCAGTGTTTTAGCGTCGGCCAGATCATTGACTGCCACGAATTCCACATCCTTGTTTTTATAACCGGCGCGAAAAACCAGTCGGCCGATTCTTCCGAACCCGTTAATTGCGATCTTTACAGCCATATTCTTCTCCTTAAGATTATAGGCGAAAGATTAGACAAAAGCCCATGGGATGTCAACCCATTTCTCTTTAACGACAATAGTATAGCGCAGATAGAGTGTTCCTACTGTTGCCCATTTCCCGGTCGAATTCCTTGAAGTTCCCCTGTGAATCTGTTAGAGAGGAGTCCGAAGACTGAAGGCCGAAGGCGGAAGGTCTAAATTGAAGGGCGCAGCGCGCCACCACAAATCAGCCTTCGGCCTTCAGTCTTCAGCCTAAACCCCTAAGAGGAGCTTATGAAAAAAACAAAAATTGTCTGCACCATCGGACCGGCTTCCGAAAAGGAAGACGTTCTTCAAGCCTTGATTTTGAACGGCATGAATGTGGCGCGGCTGAATTTCTCGCATGGCTCACACGAAGGTCATCTGCAAAAGATCAAAACGATTCGTGCGCTGTCCGGGAAACTTGACCGGCCGGTTGCGATTCTGCTGGATCTGGCCGGACCGAAAATCCGCATAGGTCAGATCCCCGACCCCGGCATTGTCCTGACGCCGGGCCATCAATTTATTTTAACCAGTCGCCCGATTGAAGGGAGTATAGAGGCAGTGTCGCTCACGTATAAAGATTTGCCGAAGGAAGTGAAAACCGGAGACCGGCTGCTTTTGGCCGACGGCTTAATGGAGCTAGTCGTTGAAGAGGCGAATGATATCGATATTGTCTGCAAAGTAGTCACCGGCGGCCTTCTGACGTCGCATAAGGGAATTAACCTGCCGACGGGCACAATCCGCACGGCATCCCTTACCGAAAAGGACCGCAGCGATCTGCTGTTCGGCTTGGAAAATGGGGTTGATTTTATCGCCTTATCTTTCGTTAAAACTGCGGACGACATCAAAAGGGTCAAAGACATTATTGCTGCAAAGGGCAAAGATACCCCGGTGATTGCCAAAATAGAAAAACATGAAGCTGTGGATAACATTGACGCCATCATGGGTATTTCGGACGGCATCATGGTTGCGCGCGGTGACTTGGGCGTGGAGATACCGCTGGAAGATGTTCCGTTGATTCAAAAGAAGTTGATTGCCAAAGCCAACGCCGCAGGCAAGCCGGTCATCACCGCGACACAGATGCTGCGTTCGATGGTTTCTTCACCGCGGCCTACCCGTGCCGAAGCCGCCGATGTCGCTAACGCCGTGCTCGACGGCACCGATGCCGTCATGCTCTCCGAAGAAACAGCATCCGGCGACTATCCGGTGGAGGCTGTTTTGTATATGAGTCGTCTGGTCTCCGCCGCTGAGAGCGGTTTTCCGTTTGAAGAATTTCTGGCTATGATCCCCAGGAAGGATATTTCCGAATCGGTTGCTCACGCCTCCTGTGTCCTGGCCAGTCATCTGGAGGCAAAAGCTATTGTTGCCCATACCCAGTCCGGTAGAACAGCCCGCCACATATCCCGGTTTCGGCCCCGACAGACGATTGTTGCCTTATCCCCCAATGAAAAGACAGTGCGGCGTCTTGCTTTAAGCTGGGGTTGTCTTCCCCGTCTGGTTAATGATCCGCATGATACGGATGATATGATTGAAAAAGCCTCTCAGGCTGCCCTGGAGTCCGGTGAAGCAAAGCCGGGAGATTTGATTGTCATCACCGTCGGCCATCCGATCTGGGTGTCGGGAACGACGAATATGTTGAGAGTAAAAAGATTGAAAGCGTGAAGCGTAATTCCTGAAGCGTGAAGAGTCGGAAACGGTTTCTAACCGTTTCGCTGTTCGAAGCACCACGAGCGACGAGATGCGCTTCACGAGATACGAGATACGACCAAAAGGAGGGTTTCATGCAGATTTTAGCGTTTAATGGAAGTCCACGTTCTCAGGGAAACACATCCACCATCGTTGCCTCCATGCTGGAGGGTGCGCGATCGCGCGGTGCTCAGACCACCGAGGTACGGCTTCACGACATTAACTTCAAGGGCTGCCTGGGCTGCCTGGGTTGCCGGAAAAATCCAGGGTTTTGCAGCGCGAAAGATGAGTTGAGCCCCTATCTGGAGGCGATCAAAACCTGCACGGGAATGATTCTCGGTTGTCCTGTTTACATGTACCGTTTGTCCGGCCAGATGAAACTGTTTGTGGATCGCATTTATTCTCTTTATGCCAATTTGCCGCAGGGCGGCTACAAATCCATGGTGCCTCCGGGCAAAACTTACGCGCTGGCGATTTCTCAGGGCGCGCCCGATCCCGTGCAATATCAGAAATCCATTACATATCTGACTGGTATGACTGGCAGCGGCTTGGGCATGGATGTTGTGGGGGAAATTATTCATACAGACAGCGCAGAGAAGCCCGCGATCGGAAACCAGGAGCTTCTGGAGCAGGCTTTTGACATCGGTCGGAAAATGGTCAGATAACGTAGAGGCGTTGCATGCAACGTCTCTACGGAGTTTGGCCGGCAAGGGTGTGGTCGAAAGTTTATGAGCGATGACAAACTCTATATTGTCCTGATGGGACTGCCCGCCCGCGGCAAATCCACACTGGCCGTGCGCTTGCGGGAGGCTTTCCACAAAGATAGCATTCATACCCGGATATTCAACAACGGCAATCTGCGCCGGATTTACAGGCCGATTAAGGAAACATCCTGCGCCGAGTTTTATTCCCCGAATAACCCGGCGGCCGTGGCGCTGAGGGAAAAATTTGCCTGCATGAATATGGAGAGAGCAAAGGCCTATCTGCGCAATTCCGGACAGGTGGCTATTCTGGACGCGACCAACGCAGGCCGTCGTCGCCGAGAGATGATTGAGGAATATCTTGATGACCATCCCCTGTTCTTTATCGAGTGCGTGAATGATGATGATGATATTGTGCCTCTGAGCATTCTGGAAAAAACGAAACTGCCGGAGTTCGCGCAACTGGACAGCAAGACAGCGGAAGCGGAGTTTCTGAAAAGAATTAATTACTATAAAATGATCTATGTTTCCTTGAAGGTGGAAAGAAATTATGTCCGCCTGGATTCACTGCAAAACAACATTATCGAAGAAAAGCATACCGATTCGATTCCCCTTTACGCCCGCCTGCGCGATTATCTGGTCACAGACGAAGTTAAAAATCTTTTTCTGATCCGGCATGCCCAAACGGCGTATAACATGGAGGACCGCATTGGCGGCGATTCCGGCTTGACTTCCAAAGGAAGGGAACAGGCTGAAGCCCTGGGGCAGTTTTTTGTCAAAAAGAAGATAGCCTACATCTTTACCAGCAGCAAGTTGAGAACTAAAAGAACGGCGGAAGCTATCGCAGAAAAACAAGACGATTGCCGGATTATCGCACTTAAAGAGTTTGATGAAATCAATGCCGGCGTCTGCGAAGGTATGACCTATGCCGAGATTGAAAAAAAGATGCCGCATGTCTTTCGTGAGCGCGAAGCCCATAAATACGCTTATGTGTATCCCGAGGGTGAAAGTTACGCGACGATGAAATCGAGAATCGAGGCGGGAATTAAAAAATCATTCTTTCTCAACCGGCGTGCGGAGAACATTATGATTGTCGGCCATCAGGCTGTTAATCGTTTGATCCTGTCACATTTTCTTTACCGGCGCGACGTTGATGTTCCTTATATTTATATTCCGCAGGACCGTTTCTACCACATCGTTTCCACGCAAAATAAAAAACTTTTTGAACTGAAAAGATATGATTGATCATCCGCATGTGAAATAATATCAAAAAAGGAGAAACGAAAATGAATGAAATCAAATCCAATCCGGAAGAATTCCGCAAGTTGGCTAAAAATCCCAGCGACGGGCCAGTGGTCATGCTTAATCTGCTGAAGTTCAGAGGCGTTGAAGGTCAAGCCTCTTACGCGCGCTACACCAGAGAGGCGGGAGGATTTGTCGAAGGCGTTGGAGGAAAGGTCTTGTATCTGGGGAAACCCGACGAGTTGCTCAATGGCGAAGAAACATGGGATTTGCTCATGTTGGTGCAATACCCATCACGCAAAGCATTCCTTTCGATGGCCAATAATCCCGATTATCTAAAAACCCATCGTTTCCGCGAGGAGGGTGTCGAGCGCGCCGTCCTTTACGCGACCGATCCGATCAAATTTAGGGACTTAGGTTGATCCCCTGCTAACCTAAATGTCACACGAGGGGACACGAGACTGAAGGCTGAAGGTCTGTTTTGAAATCCTTCGGTGTTTTATGATTTTGGCTGGTGGCCTGCGCCGGCGTACGGTGTGCACGGCGCTTTCCATTCTGGCCTTCAGCCTTCAGTCTTCAGTCTTTAGTCTTTTTCCCCTTGCGCTCAAAAGATATTACTCATATGCTTCCATGAGTTTGATGTTACGTACAGGATGACGGCAGGAGGGCAAATATGAAAAAAACGATACTTCTTTTGACGACGTTCATTTTCGTTATAACATTTTCTTTTACGAATTATGCGGCTGATACATCCATTGTCGGCATATGGTCTTTGCCGATTCTTAAAGGCAAGGATAAAGGTAAGGAAAGATCGCATGTCGAAATATTGGAGAAAGACGGCGTTTACCAAGGCAAAATTGTAAAACTGATCACCGTCCCCGCCAACACATTATGTACGAAATGCAAGAAAGACAGAAAAGACAAACTCTTGCTGGGGATGCTGATTCTCTGGAACCTTAAGAAAGAAGCGGGCCGATATGTTGAAGGAAAGATTTATGAGGTAGAAGAA
>JANYAF010000094.1 GCA_025355175.1 Deltaproteobacteria bacterium
TCATCGAGGCCAAAGGGATGATTATCAATAACATTGATGTTACGGTTATTATGGAAAAACCAAAGCTTGCGCCCTATGCCGCAACGATGGCCGCCAATATTGCGAGGACGTTGAATATTTCAGAGACAGCTGTCAATATCAAAGCCAAAACCAATGAGGGCATGGGTTTTGTGGGCCGCGAGGAAGGCTTAGCCGTACTGGCTATGGCCAATGGTATGGAAAGGATCAAGAATGGTTGACAAGCCAAGAGTTCGTTTCGCACCGTCACCCACTGGCGAACTGCATGTGGGCAATGCGCGCACTGCTTTGTTTAACTGGATGTTTGCCCGTCATCACGGCGGCAGTTTTGTCTTGCGGATAGAAGATACGGACGAATCCCGCAGCGCTCTTGCCTATCAGATCAACCTGATCGATGATTTGCTTCACCCGTTCCAAAAGAATGAGACTGGAGATGTTTTTGTATGCTGGGTCAGTGTCCGGGAAATGCCTGCCGATGTCTCCTGCTCCGGCCATGCCTAAAAGTGCATCACAGACGGCGTGCAGTAGCGCATCTGCGTCGGAATGTCCCGCAAGTCCAAGATCAAAGGGAATTTCAACGCCGCCCAGGAGCAGTTTTCTGTCCGGAACAAATCGATGGCTATCGTAACCCAGCCCGCTCCGGTTAAGGATATGTTCCTTTGTTCTTTCTTTCATTAAAGCTTCCGCTATAACTAAATCTTCCGGCGTCGTAATTTTTATGTTTTCATATGAACCGGCAATCATTCGGACTTTCACACCCATTCGCTCAGCTAAAGACGCGTCATCGGTTCCATAATAATGATCCTTTCCCGCTGCTGCATAAGCCCGACATAAAAGGGCATATCGAAAAGCCTGGGGCGTTTGCGTCTGCCATAAATTTTGGCGAGGCAATGTTGCCGTCACGATGTTTTCACTGGTTGTTTCCTTGATGGTATCTTTAGCCGGAACTCCGATGGACGCTGCCCCCTCTTCGGACGCCACTTTCACAACCCGAACAATCATTTCTTCCGTTACAAACGGACGCACGCCGTCATGGACGATCACAACATCGCATGGCTTCGCAATAGCTTCAAGACCATTACGGACCGAATCCTGACGCTGAGATCCTCCTTTTACAATGGTGGATACTTTTGTCAAACCGTATTTTTTAACAATCTGTTCCCGTACGAATATCAAATCATCTTGCGGCACAACCAGAATAACATCATCAGTAATCCCGGATTTCTGAAATACATGGAGTGTATGAACCAGCACAGGCAGGGAACTCAGGGAAAGATATTGCTTGGCGACATCGGCACCCAATCTTTTGCCGGAACCACCGGCGGGAATGATCGCTATTGTATTCATAAAAACTCCAAAACAAAAACGGGCCCGGAAAATTATTTTCCCGGGCCCGTTCGCCAAAGGTATTTCTTTCCGGCCAAAAAAGACAACAGAAATATGTTTTATTAATTGATGCTCTTCTTTTCGGCGGCTTCTTTTAATTCCGTGAAAATCATCCGGCCGGCCGTTGTTTGCAGCACACTTGTGACAACAACCTCAACATTCATATTAATCATTTTCTGCGCGCTATCCACGATTATCATGGTCCCGTCATCCAGGTAACCGACACCCTGCCCCTGCTCCTTACCTTCCCGGATAATCTTAACCAGCATCTGCTCTCCGGGTAAAACCACTGGTTTCATCGCATTGGCCAGTTCGTTAACATTCAGCACCCGCACACCCTGCAACTCCGCAACTTTATTCAGGTTATAATCGTTGGTCATGAGTTTGGCATTTATTTTCTGAGCCAGAGCCACAAGTTTGCCGTCCACGCCTTTTATTTTCGGGAAATCCTGTTCAGCGATTTCAATATTTATTGCGGAGCTTTTCTGCATGCGATTGAGAATATCCAATCCCCGCCGGCCTCTTGACCGCTTCATCGAATCAGATGAATCCGCAATAAACTGCAATTCATTGAGAACAAAACGCGGAACAATCAGTTCTCCATCCATAAAACCGGTATCGCAAATATCTGCAATTCTTCCGTCAATGATAACGCTGGTATCCAGCAAGCGGTTGTCAACACAATTCTTGCCTTCAGCACCACGAAAATTGAACTCTTCCACCTTTTTTGATCCAAGAACAAGGCCCAGATAGCCTAAAATACCGGTCAGAAGCAGATAGATCCAAGGAACAACTTGCTGAATTGGCGTGATTTTGATGACCATATTCAAACCAAAACCAAGAATTAACGCAACCAACAAGCCGATGACCATACCGATAACACCGCCCGCTATTATTCTCAGCGATAGCTTGCGAATATCCTTTTCAACCCTGATGACCAGCAGCGCAACTATTAAACCTATAATAAAGCCGACAATTGCCTGAAAAATAGCATACGAGCTTGTCGATGCAAGCATATAGTACGCGATAAAATAACCGCTAATCGAACAGGCTAAAACTAATATTGCTCTTACGATCAACTGCGTCACCTCCTTTCTATGAAATTATATAAATGTCATATATATATATCAATAAACGCCTAAAATACTTCTTAAATAATATGGAGGCCTCATTTTTCCCTTGATCAAGGAAAGCTGATCCCGTCCTATTTTCACTTTTCAAAGAGCATAAAATTATTGAGCAAATTATAGACCGCTATTGCACCGTAAAAATCATCTGCAAATCGTGTTCGACTTTTGCTTCTTGCGCATTAGTGGCCACAGATATTTCTTTAACCAGCAAATTTTTAGCGGTATCCATCATCTTCCGCTCTCCGAAGGAAAGGTTCTTATCACTTTTCAAGATGAACAAATCCCGCAAAACACTGGCAATTTCAAATACAGAACCGGTTTTGATCTTCTCCAGGTACTCCCGATAGCGCTTGTTCCAGGTTTGCTTATCGATGGTGACATCTTTATTGCGCAAAATTTCATACACTCTGGGTATTTCCTTCTCCAGAATAACTTCGCGAAGCCCCACGGCCTTGGCCGATGTCGTCGGGATCAGGATCTTCATGCCGTTACCCATAATTTTCATTACATAAAAAGGCTGCTTCTTTCCCATAACCTCTCTATTTTCAATAGCTTCAATGACACCGACACCTTGTGCCGGATATACCGCCAAATCCCCTACTTTAAACATTGTATATTTCCCTGCCTTTCTATAATAATGTGCTAAGATAGCACTTATTATGTATTTAGTCAATGATTAATGCAATTTACTGAAATGCTTGGGAAATAAAAAATCAATGCCCGTGCGTGCAAATTTATTTGTCGGCAAGGAGACAGCTACTTATGGCAGGTAAAATAAGGGATTGCGCGGTTTATTACCGCTGAGGCGGATTTCAAAATTGATATACGTATCTCCAATCTCGTCTTTTTCTCCGGCTAAAGCGATGACTTCGCCTCTTTTGATATTCTGATCCGCCTTGACGGATCTTTTCTTGAGGTGGGTATATACTGTCGCAAAATCAGTCGGATGACGAATAATTATCGTTTCCCCGAAGGGGGGTAAGTTTGAAGAAAAAATGACGGTTCCGGAGGCTGAAGCCTTAACCTGCGTTCCCGCAGGACACACAATTTTAATCCAGTTGTGGTATGTTTTGTTTGGTTGAATCCCGAAAAGGGTTTTCACGGTTCCCTTGACGGGCCAGATAAACATGCTTTCCCCCAACCTTATTTCATCTTTCTTTTCCGCTATCGGCAGTTTTTCTTCAATTCCCGGTTTGTTTTTTTCAGCCGCAGAATTAGGCATGCCAGCGGCTGCGGCGACTACTTCGGTAGATAACGATTTGGAAAGAGGCATTTTTCCCGCAGCGGGCGGCTGATCAACCGGTTTAGACAGTTTTGCATGTTCGGGAAGCTTCTCGTCCGTTGAGCCGTTTTCTCGTTTTGCATCAGCGCGGGAAGCCTTGGCACGAGCCATCACGTCATCGATTGCCTGATCTGCATCCGGGATAAAGATGACTGAACCTTCTTTGATACTGGAAACATCCGTGATGTTATTGACTTCTACCAAATCCTGCACACTGATCGAATAAGCACGGGCAATCCTGTAAGTCGTTTCACCCTTCTTGACGATATGATAAACACCCTTTGCCTGACTTTTTTTTTGCACCTGAGGCCCGGAGCAGGAAATCATCAAAAGCAAAGCAAAGAGTATCATGAGAAAGCACGTAAAAATATATCGGCCTTCACGAAAACCGGCATGCCTGATCATTCTTTCCATCCACTCTCTCCAATCAGACTGACAAAGCGGCAGCCACCCAGGTCTTCTTTTTTTATTTCAGCCGGATTTTCCACAGAGCGGGCTAATTTATACAAAGTCTGCACCTCGCGGCTGCCAACCGGAACAACAAGTCTGCCGCCCGGGGCAAGCTGTTCGACCAAATATTGTGGAATCTGCGGGGCTGCGGCTGTCGTAATAATCGCATCGAACGGCGCTTCCTCTTTCCAGCCGTAAGAGCCGTCGCCGACACGAATGGCAACATTATAACAGTTAAGCCTGTCCAGAATCTTTCGCGCACGTGTTGCGAGGGTGGCCACCCGTTCGATAGAAAAAACTCGATCAGCCAACTTAGCTAAAATCGCTGTCTGGTAACCCGACCCTGTACCGATTTCCAGAATACGCTCCCCGCCCTTTAATTCCAGAGCCTGTGTCATCAAAGCAACAATATACGGTTGAGATATGGTTTGTTTTTCTCCGATGGGCAACGGGTTATCGCTATATGCCTGATCAATCAAACCTTCATCCACAAAAAGATGACGCGGGATAGTTTCCATCACTTTCAATACGTGGGCATCGCTGATTGAACGGGCTCGAATCTGCGTCTCCACCATCCGTGTGCGCTGCTTTTTGTATCTGTCCATCAAATAGCCTGCATCTTTTTCTTTTTCGAAGGAATCTGGTAGAGTTGCCGAACCGTTTCATGCCTTCTGAGCCCCAGGGCTTCACGAGTCACAATCAAATAATAGTATTGGATTTCGGCTTTTTGACATGCTTTATTGAATTGATCAATGATCACATTAATTTCTTCAAATATCGACTGTTTATTATTCATGTTTCCCTGACCGAAACCAGGATTTTGAACCATTCGCAGATACTCGATCTTTTGTTCAATCTGCCGGTTGATCTTCATGAGCACTTCCAGCGCATCTTCCACAGCAAAACCAGCCCGGCTCAAAACAGCCGCTCGTTCCCGCAATAGTTCTTCACACAAACTCTCGTGCTTATTTTCTTTTCCCGGTAGCATAGCCTGCATAATAAAACCTACCCTTGAACTCTTTCGCGGCATTTATCATTTAAGCGCTTAATTTTCAAGTTAAAAAGGCTTTGCAAGCGTGGCAAAAATCTTTTTCCTTTACAGCTTGGGATTCTTTCGTTAAATAAACACCCCTATTAACATCTCCAATGAATAAGCTGGTATCTCCATGTGCCCTGAAGTCAAATTCCCCATGTCCAAAGCAGTCCGCAACGCTTATGATCAGGGCGAGGAAGACGAAACCCTTCTCCCGCTGGTGTTGGTCAACTATCAAAATGAACCCGTAGGAAGAATCCATTCGGGGGATTCGGTTATTTTCTATAATATTCGCGGTGAACGCGAAATTGAGTTAACTCGCAGTTTTACGGAACAAAATTTCCGTGAATTCCCGATCGATAAAAACATCAACGTCAACTTTGCAACCATGATTGAGTATCAGAAAGGGTTAAGCGTTGAGGTCGTTTTTAAGCCTCAGGGCGTTCTTTCCGACACATTAAGCGATGTCATCGCCAGGCAGGGCTTAACCCAGACTAAAATAACGGAAGCAGAAAAAGCCGTTCACGTCAGTTTCTTTTTCAACGGCAGGAAATCCGACCCGCTGCCTGGCGAAGAAAGAATCGTCATTCCGACGCGCAAAGATGTCAGGCTGTTTGATGAAGCCCCGGAAATGTCCATCGGGGAAATCACTGACGCAGCCCTCGCCAAGATTAAAGATCCATGCTGCAATTTTATCGTTGTGAATTACCCGAATGTGGATGTTGTTGGTCATATCGAAAATGAGCCGGCGGTGCTCCGTGCGATTCAGGCGGTAGATCAGAATATGGGCCTTCTCATTGAAGAAGCGCTGCGACAGGAAATCGCCGTGATGGTCACAGCCGATCACGGCACGGTTGAAAAATGGCTTTACCCTGACGGCGGTGTTGATACTGGTCATACGGATAGCCCCGTGCCCTTTATCTTACTGCACGCGGATCAAACATTGACACTGAAGCCCCGGGGAGCGCTGACCGATATCGCTCCGACGGCACTGGATATCCTCGGTTTGCCTGTACCCGCCTCCATGACTGGGATTTCGCTCATCGAACAAAACAGACATTCCTTCACACCCGTTAAACGCCTATTGCTGATGATACTGGACGGCTGGGGACTGAGCGACGCCGAAAATGGCAATCTGATCGCGCGCGCCGTAACGCCGGTTATGGACAGATTGATAAAGACCTATCCTCTGGCCAAGCTTGCCGCATCAGGCGTCGCCGTGGGACTGCCGCCACAAACCGTGGGCAATTCCGAGGCGGGGCATTTACACATCGGCGCGGGCCGCCGGATTTATTCCGACCGCCTCCATATTGATCAGGCTATCCTTGGCCATGACTTTTACAGAAACCAGGTTTTCATCAACGTCATGAGGATGGCTAAACAAAACGGCACGGCGCTGCATGTGATGGGTATTGTCTCTTTTTTCAGCTCGCATGGTTCCATTGAACATCTCTTCGCCTTAATGGACATGGCCAAACAACAAGGCATCTCCCGTCTCTTTATTCATGGAATGCTGGGCAGACGCGGCGAACTGCCGGAAAGCGGCGCCCGCTATATTCAACAGGTGGAAGAAAAATGTCTGGCTTTGCAACTGGGAAAGGTGGTATCCGTCGTCGGACGCTACTGGTCGATGGATCGCGAAGAAAACTGGGACCGGATTGAAAAAACCTACCGGATGCTGGTTTATGGAAAAGGAGATAAAATCTCCGCGGAGTAAGGAAAATGCAGGCTACGTTTAATCAAACACTCATCGAACTTGTCTGTGGAGACATCACCCAGGAAAGCACGGATGCCATTGTCAACGCCGCCAATAGCCGTCTCGCTGGCGGCGCCGGCGTAGATGGCGCCATTCACCGCGCCGGCGGGCCTGCCATTATGGCCGAATGCCGCCAAATCGGAGGCTGCCCGACCGGCCAGGCCGTCATCACAACGGGCGGCAACCTCAAAGCCCGATATGTCATCCATACCGTCGGACCCATCTATCGCGGCGGCACACAGGGTGAAGCACGCCTTTTGGCCTCCGCCTATCAAAACAGCCTGAAGCTGGCCGTAAAGAATGGCTTGCAAAGCATCTCCTTTCCGGCTATCAGCTGCGGCGTTTATGGTTATCCGATCCATGAAGCCGCTCATTTGGCGCTGAAGTCCTGCATTGAATTTGTGCGGGAGAATAAAGAAATTCAGCTCATCCGCCACGTTCTGTTTAATCAACGGATATTTGACATTTTTGCGCAAGAATTAAAAAAAGAATAATCCGCGCAAATGTCTCTGCCGATTTTTGATTCACCTTGATCATCCCGACAAAGTGTGTCACATTAAAGCCATGAGAAAGAAACACTTCCAGGCACGTTTACAATCCATTGGCGAAATTTTGTTTTCCACTTTAAAAAAAAGAGGCATGGCCGCCAAACTGGAAGAAAACGTCCTGTTCAAACTCTGGCCGAAAGCAGTTGGCGCGCAAATTGCCGCGCAAACCCAACCCGACGGTTGGCGTGCGGGAACCCTGTTTGTTAAAACAACTTCCTCCGTCTGGGTGCAACAGTTGCATTTCATGAAAGAAGACATCCGGCAAAAAATCAACTCTTGTTGATGGAACGGTAAAAAATAAAAAGCGGCATATCTATGTATGCTACAATAAAACCCGTAAAAGACAGTTCTGCGATGGTCAAACAAGCTATACTACCCATATCATTGACGGTATTGTCATTGATGCAATTCACAAGCTGTTCGACAAATTAAAAGATTCACCGCAGGACACG
>JANYAF010000056.1 GCA_025355175.1 Deltaproteobacteria bacterium
AGTTTCAGCGGGACTTTGTCGAACCCGAATTCGGAGCGGATTTGATTCATCAGATAGCGTTCATAGGAAAAGTGGATGCCCCTGGGATTCGAGACAAAAAAGACAAAAGTCGGCGGCTTGGTATTGGTTTGTGTCGCGTAGGAAATGCTCATGGAGCGGTTGTGAGCGCGTGCCATCGGATTTCTGCTAACGGACTTTTCCATCAGATCATTTAAAGGCGATGTGTCCACTCTCTTTGAGTACTGGTCGTAAACTTCGTCAATCATGCTTCCAGAGAACGAATAACAGCTAACTCTTTTTCCTCGTTTGCTTTGAAAGATTTCAACGATACACCATGCAGGAAATTGGAGGCTTTATCCGCATAATCGACCATATCCGTCAAGTAATCGGAAAACTCTTTTGGCGGCCTTTTCATATTTGTACCAATTCTGAAAGAACACGACGGCCAATAGCCGGTGGTAGGGTTGCACGGCACCGTTACCTTGATCTGATCTCCCGGTTGCACTTTTATAACGGCCCCATTGTCCTTTTCGGTCAGCTCGATTGTCGCGGCAGCAACCGGAAGGGCCGCAAACATAAATAGCCCCAGTAATCCCATCAATACATTCATCAGCGCTCTCATCTAACCCCTCCTGTATTACCTGTTTTTTCCCCTCGTAATAAATCTAATTGGGAATAATTAGGGACAGCCTTCGCCAGATGAGAAACAATAGGCATTGTTCCCACTTCCAGTTTTTTTTAATATTTTGATAATCAGATAATCTTTTTCTCGCACTATCAGTGTACTTATTTCCGTTCTTCTCAGCCAATAAGCACATCTGGCGGCACGTCGAGGGCTCGGGCAATCGCTCTCAGCGTATCGACCGTGCCCTGCCGCTTGCCGGTTTCGATCTGGGACAGGTAAGGTTTACTGATCCCCGCCCGCCCGGCGAGTTCATCCTGGGTCAGGTTTCGCTGAATGCGCCAGAGCTTCACCGGCGATTCGCCGGCAAGTTCCCGGCGCAGGATGTCATCAGGGACCAGAAAGGCCTTGCCAGCGGCGTAGTCCGCATGGAATTCGGCAACGGCGCGCGCGTCGGCTTCATCCTCGATTAGTTCGAGAAAATGTTCATAATCGGCGTAGGGGATCACTGCGAATTCAGGGTGACCGTCCTTTTCGATAATCTGTGCTTTCATGGGTATGCTTCTCCTCTGGGTGCGATTCGTACCACGGCAATCAGCAACGCCCGTTCGTGAATCAAGCACACAACCCGCCAGTCTCCTACCCGCAACCGATAGCCCGGATGGATGGTCAGCTTCCGGACATTGTTGTTGGGTGCAAACGGATCAGCTGCCATTGCCCCGATCTTATCGACAATGAGCTTTGCCACGTTGCGCGGCATGGCTTTCAATGCCTTGCGGGCGGATTTTGAGTATTCGACCGTGAACATGACTCGTGTTAGCATATCGCAAATCGCAAAGCAAACAAATTTCTCATCGCAGTTTCGAAGGGCACACGAGATCACACGAAGGCATACGCGAATGTCAGTTCGCTTTTTCCTGTTGTGGCCAAGATTTCCTTGACAGGGTGGACGACGTTTCCTATACTGCCCTACGCAAAAAATTCTTTAAAAAAGGACATGTCGCGATGATGAAATGGACACTCAAACGAAAGATCATCGGCCTTGCCGTGCTGGCTGCCGTTTTACCGGTTATTGTCATGATGATCCTCATGGGACAGTTCCAATACTCCGTCTCGAACCTGACCACGAAAGAGTTGAGCGACATTGCCAGGTCGAATATGGCCCAGATTGCCCGGGACGTCTACGGGCTCTGCGAAACTTCCAATGATCTCATCCAGAAAAAAATTAACAACGACTTGAATGTGGCCAGGGACATCCTGAAGCAGCACAAAGGTATCGAAACGGGCAAGGAAACGGTTACCTGGGATGCAGTCAACCAACTCACCAAACAGAATCAGAAGGTTGCACTGCCCAAATTGACGGCAGGCGGTGTCTGGCTCGGCCAGAACCGCAATCCGGCGACGCCGACACCCATCGTCGACGAGGTGAAACGTCTCGTAGGCGGGACCTGCACAATCTTTCAGCGCATGAACGACGGCGGCGACATGTTGAGAGTGGCAACAAACGTGCAGGACTTCGAAAACCGCCGGGCCATCGGCACCTATATTCCAGCCCTGTTGCCGGACGGAACGACGAACCCGGTTACAGCGGCAGTTTTGAAGGGCCAGTCCTACCGGGGACTCGCCTATGTGGTCAACACCTGGTACCTTACCGCCTATGAACCCATCACAGACAGAGCCGGAAAGATTATCGGCATGCTTTATGTGGGAGAGAAACCGGAGACCGTGGCTTCTCTCAGGAAGGCGATTCTGGGCATGAAGGTGGGCAAGATGGGCTATGTGGGCGTCATCGGCGGTAAAGGCGAGCACAAGGGCAAATACGTCATCTCCAAAGACAGCGCCCGTGACGGCGAAAGCATCTGGAATGAAAAGGACATCTATGGCAATACCGTCGTCCAGGCCATTGTGGACAAGGCCCTGCGTCAGCCGAAAGGTGAATCCTTTTATCACGAATACATCTGGCAAAATCCCGGCGATCCGAGCCCCCGGAAAAAGGTCTCATCAGTGATATACTTCGAACCCTTTGACTGGGTCATCGTGGCGGGAACCTATGAGGATGACTTCTTCCAGCCCATCAGCCGCTTCAGCAGTATGATCGGATCCCTTTTCCTGAAACTGCTTCTGGCGGGCGTGCTGATCATCATTCTGGCGGTGTTCCTGGCAGTGTTCCTGGGACGGCGAATGATTCAGCCCCTGGAACTGACCACCGCCCTGGCCCAGAAAATTGCGGCAGGAGACATTCAACAGACCCGTGAGGAATTGGCGGGAGCGGAAGCGGCCCGGATCATCAAATCAGGCGATGAAACAGGGGAACTCCTCCGGACCTTCAATACCATGACAGGCAATCTCGATTCCCTGATCGGGCAGGTTCATCGGTCGGGCATCCAGGTTACCACATCCGCCACGGAAATCGCCGCCTCGGCGCGCGAGCTGGAAGCGACCGTGGCCCAGCAGGCGGCATCCACAACCGAAGTATCGGCCACCAGCCGGGAAATATCCGCCACGGCAGACGATCTTGCCCAAACCATGGACGGCGTCAACGCCTCTCTCAATGAAACGATTGGTATGGCTGAATCGGGCCGCACGGACCTCTCCCGCATGGAAGTGGCCATGCGGGGACTGGTCAAGGCCACCTCATCTATCTCCTCCAAGCTGGCCATCATCAACGACCGGGCCAACAAGATATCCCATGTGGTCACCACGATCAACAAGATTTCCGACCAAACGAATCTTCTCTCCTTAAACGCCGCCATCGAGGCGGAAAAGGCAGGTGAATTCGGGCGGGGCTTCTCTGTTGTCGCCCGTGAGATCAGCCGTCTGGCCGATCAAACGGCCATCGCCACCCAGGACATCGAACAGGTGGTGGCCGAAATGCAGACCTCCGTTTCGACCGGTGTGATGGAGATGGACAAGTTTGCCGATGAGGTCAGGCGAGGGGTCGATACGATGGTTGCCCAGAGCGGCCAACTCGCCCGGATCATTGACCAGGTGCGCATCCACGGTCCCCAGTTTACCGCTGTTAAAGACGGCATGTACGGACAGTCCCAGGGAGCCCAGCAGATCAGCGAAGCCATGGGCCAGTTGTCCCTGGCGGCGGAACAGACAAAGGATTCGCTTCATGAATTCAAACTGGCGACGGAGCAACTCAACGAGGCCACGCAGGGTCTTCAAGGAGAAGTCTCCCGGTTCAGAATCAGCACCTGATCGGATAATATCATGTTACTACTTCAGTTTCAGGCCGGGACAGAGCGCTACGGCCTCGATATTGAACAGGTCATCGAGGTGTCTTCTCTGGTGTCTCTGAGAGCCATCCCCCACGCGCCTCCGGAAGTAGCGGGAACCTTCAACTACAGGGGGACTCTCACACCGGTAGTGGATCTGACGGCCCTGCTCACCGGCCTCCCCTCCCGCCCCCGGATGAGCACTCGCATCATCCTCGTAAGCCACGAAGGCGCCGACGGGCGGTCCCATATTCTGGGTCTGCTCGCTGAAGCGGTAACGGAAATGACGCGCTGCACGAAAGAAAACCTCCAACAACCGGTTGTCTCCGTCAGCGGTTCCTCTTATCTGGGAGATATGATCTTCGATAAGCGTGGTTCTATCCAGGTTCTGGATATGGAACGGCTTTTAACAAGGGATATGCTCTTTACCCTTTTCCCGCCGGAGGTCTCTAACGGATGAACACGCCTCCTGCCATTAGACAATTCCTGGCTGCCTCTCTCGGGATGGAAGAGAATGATGCCGGCAAAGGGGCTATCAGCCGGGCCGTTGACGCAGCCATGCACCAGGAAGGTATCCTTGATCTACAGACTTATGAAAAGGTGTTCGCCTCATCCGGGGAAGTACGGCAACGCCTTATTGACGCCGTCGTTATCGGGGAAACCTGGTTCTTCCGCGACAGGGGCCCCTTTACCTATCTGGCCTATCACGCCCAGGCCTTACGACAGGCCCGCACAGGCGAGGTTCTGAATATCCTGTCCGCACCCTGCGCAACCGGCGAGGAACCCTATTCGATCGCCATGACTCTCCTTGCCGCCGGTTTAAAGCCTTCGGCCTTCGCCGTCGCTGGGGTGGATATCAGTGTTCAGGCTTTGGACAAGGCCCGCCGGGGCTATTATGGAAGTGGCTCCTTCCGGGGAACCATCGGGGCGGATGTCGCCCAGTTTTTTCAGGTAACGCCTGACGGTCGTCAGGTTACGGAAAGAGTGCGCCGGCAAGTTACCTTTCATCATGACAATCTGGTATCACAGGGAAGCCTTGCTGGACAAGGCCCCTACGCGGTCATCTTCTGCCGGAACCTGTTCATTTACCTGAACTCCGAGTCCCGCCGACAGGTCTTCGAACGGCTGGACCGGCTCCTTCTGCCCGGAGGACTCCTCTTTGCCGGCCACACGGAAACGCTCTTCTGGCATCAGCAGGGCTATCTTCCCATCCAGTGGGATCGTGCCTTTGCTTTGACCAAACCCGCTTCTCCACTGTCGTCAGGGATAAAAACAACGGCAACAACCCTGAAATCGTCGCCGATCCCGGGCGCCCGGCACAAAGAGATAAAAGCCCCGATGGGGCTTGGCCCGGCTTCCGGCAACACGCCACCCAACGAGAAGACCTTTGCGGGTCCGATCGCACCATTCGCAGATGGGCAGCTTCAGGAGGCCCGCCGCCTGGCGGATCGGGGCGATATGGACGCCGCAATACAAATTTGTCATGACGTTGCCCGAACGGCTGGACCGGCCGCTGAAACATACTGCCTCATGGGTATCATCCACATGGCCAGGCAGAATATAAACGGCGCCGAGGATTGCTTTCGGAAGGCCCTCTATCTCGATCCCGGCCACTACGAGAGTCTCGTTCATGTAAGCCTCATCTATCGGCAAAAAGGGGACGAACGCAAGGCGGCCCTCTACCGGGAACGGGCCGAACGAAAGGCAGGCAGACAGGGAAAGACAATGGAATCATCCCCAACGCTCTCCACGATCAAAACGGCTGAGCATCTCAGGATAAGGACGAACTGATGGATATAAAAAGTATCCATGTTTCCTGCTGGAAGGAAAATGGAATCTTCGGCAATGGGTCATGTCCGGAACTGGTGCGTCTGATCCACTGCCGCCGTTGCCCGATTTATGCCGATGCCGGAAGACAGCATCTGGATCAGGAACTGCCGCCAGGATACCTGGCTGAGCGGACTTCCGTCATGGCCCAGCCGAAAGAGACGGTCAGAATGGGGACCCTGTCGGTGATGGCCTTTCGCCTGGCCGAAGAGCGGTTTGCCCTGAAGACTATCTTTTTTCAGGAGGCAGCGGAGCCTTCGCCGGTCCACACCTTGCCGCTGAAGGTCAACCGCGTCTTTCGAGGGTTGGCCAACATTAACGGCGAACTTTTGCTGTGCCTTTCCGTTGCGGATCTTCTGGAGTTGACGGTCGGGGCCGAGAGCGATATATCACCGGTGGTCTATGAACGAATGTTAGTGGTTGGATGCGAGGGACAGCGCTTTGTATTTCCCGTCGAACAGATTCTGGGAGTCCATCGGGTCGCCCCGGAGGATCTCGGGGAAGTCCCCGCCACATTATCCCGCTCGGCAAGATCCCTGACCCGGGGGATTTTCATGCTCAATGGCCATCATGTGGGGCTTCTGGACGAGGAGCGGCTATTCCCCGCCATGACGAGGAGCCTCAACCAATGACCGCTCAAGACACCAACTTTTCCATCGATCCCCTCATGCTGGATCTGTTCCGCGTGGAGTTGGAGAACAACACCCGAACCCTGGAGTCGGGTCTGGTTACGGCGGAACGGGACCAAACGCCGGAACGGATAGAACCCCTTATGCGGGCCGCCCACTCCATCAAGGGGGCTGCCCGAATTGTCGGTTTAAATACTGCCGTCACCCTCGCCCACGCCATGGAGGACGTCCTTACGGCTGCCCAGCATGGGAAACGGTCCCTGACGGCCGATGGGGTGGATCGGCTCTTGAAGGGAAATGATTTTTTTGCCTCCCTTGCCCGCCTGGAAATCAGCGAGCTGCCTGCCGCTTTGGAAAAAGGATCCGCTGAAATTCAAGTTCTGTCAGATCACTTGCGAGACTTCTTGTCATCACCAATTGAAGCCGTTCCGGAGACACCCCCGCGAGCAGCAACCGTAACACCTGAGAAGCCGCCGAACGCCGCCGTCTCCGGAATAGCGCCGAGTGTCCCCCCTGTCGTTACGGAAGCCCTTCTTCCCGGGCAACCATTGCCTGTTGCTTCTACGCAAGACAACGCCTGCTATGGTGCACCAACCGATCCGCCGGCCCTGCGCCCCCGCACGACACAAGACAAGGTAGATGGGGGCCTGGTTCGCGTCCGGGCGGAAAACATGAACCGTCTCATGGCCTTGGCCGGGGAATGCCTTGTTCAGACTCAGTCCGTTAAAACGGTGTATCAGAGCCTACTGGCCATGAAGAAGAATATCTTCGAGGCGGCCAAGTCCCTGCAGCTCTCCCTTGAATCCCAGACACAAGAGGGAGACGGCGTTACAAAGGAAGGCGGTAAGGAAGCTCTGACCCGTATCACGGCTGCCGAGCAGGCGGCCTCTCAGGATATTGTCCTGTTTGAACGCTTCTCCCGCCGCATGGAACATCTGGCCCATCGCCTCTACAACGAGGTGATCAGCAGCCGGATGGTGCCCTTCTCCGACGGCCTGCACGGCTTTCCCCGGATGGTCAGGGACCTGGCCCGGGAAACGGGGAAACAAGTCAACTTCGAAATTGCCGGAGCCGCGACACCGGTCGATCGAGATATTCTGGAGAGATTGGAAGCGCCCCTGTCCCACCTCATCCGCAACGCCATCGATCATGGCATGGAAACACCGGGTGAACGGAAGGCGGCAGGCAAACCAGCCGAAGGAACCCTCATCCTGGAGGCCCGGCATGTAGCGGGGATGTTGAACATCTCGCTTGCCGACGACGGTCGGGGAATCAATCCGGAAGACCTCCGGAGCAAGGTTGTCGAAAAGGGGTATGTCACACCGGAGATGGCCGGGAGCCTGAGCCGAACCGAACTGTTCGAGTTTTTATTTTTGCCGGGGTTCTCGACGGCCAAGACCGTGACGGAAATCTCCGGACGGGGTGTCGGTCTGGATGTCGTGTTCAACATGGCCCATGAGGTGGGCGGCGCCGTGCGCGTTGACGCCGGTGCCGGCCGGGGGGCCCGCTTCCACCTCCAATTGCCGCTGACGCTTTCGGTCCTGCGGACCTTGTTGCTTTCGATCGCCGGCGAGCCTTACGCCCTGCCCCTGTCCCGCATTGACCGGATTCTGTCTCTTACCCACGCCGATATCCGGGAGATTGAAGACCGCCCATACTGCACCCTGGACGGGGAGCATGTGGGCATCCTCGATGCCCGTCAGCTTTTTCAATTGCCGGCGGCGGCTACCCCGTCGGAACGGTTCGACGTTGTCGTCATCAGCGACCGGTTGAATCGCTATGGCCTGGCGGTTGATCACGTCATCGGTGAAGAAAACCTTGTTGTCCGCCCCCTCGACCAACGCCTGGGAAAGGTTCCCAACATCAGCGCCGGCGCCATTCTGGACGACGGCTCGCTGGTCGTCATCTTCGATGTGGACGATCTGGTCCGGTCCATCCATCAACTATTGACCACGGGCAAGATCCAGAAAATCGGCAAAGACCCTCAGGCCTTGCCGGCAGGTAAAAAACGGATCCTCGTCGTTGACGATTCCCTCACCGTGCGCGAGGTTGAGCGCAGGCTTCTGGTGACTGCCGGCTACGAGGTCGCCACGGCCATTGACGGCGTGGATGGCTGGAACACCTTGAAAGTCCAACCCTTTGACCTGCTCATCTCTGACGTCGATATGCCCCGGATGAACGGTATCGACCTTGTCCGAACGCTTAAGGCCGATCCTCTTCTCAAGGAAATACCGGTCATGATCGTTTCCTACAAGGACCGTGAGGAAGACCGCATGCGGGGCCTCGAAGCCGGGGCCAACTATTATCTTACCAAAGGTAGCTTTCATGATGAAAGCCTGCTTACCGCTGTACGCGACCTGATCGGAGCCCCCTGATGCCCCTCAAAATTGCCCTTGTTCATCATGACGTTGACGCCCTGAAAATTCTGCGTCAGGTCGTCACCTCGGAACCGGACTACACAGTTGCCTGGATAACCAGTAACGGGGTTGAGGCTCTCGGGATGTGCCGGCGCGACCCGCCGGATATACTGCTGGTTGATCTCGCCCTGGCCGACATGGACGGCGCCCGATTCATCTGTGACGTCATGAAAGAGACACCCTGCGCTATCCTGGTCCTGTCCGATGCCATCGCGAAGCAGGCGGGAAAGGTCTTCGAGGCGATGGGTTGCGGAGCGCTGGATGCCATCGCCACACCCACCCGTGAGGAGGACAGTTCCTTAAATGGCGGGGACGCCCTGCTTAAAAAAATGGCCACGATGGCCAAGCTTCTGGGAAGCGCGTCTAAACCTTCACGAGCAGGCGCTCCCATGACCCGGTTTGAACTGGATCGCTTGCCGCCTCTGATTGCCATCGGCTCTTCCACAGGAGGCCCCAGGGCCCTGGGGACCATCCTATCTACTCTCCCGAAAGGGCTGGATGCCGCCATTGTTATCTGTCAGCATGTCGATCTCCAGTTTGCCCAGGGTTTGGCCCAATGGCTGGACTCCCAGACATCCTTCACTGTGGCCCTTGCCCGGGAGGGAATGCGGCCCCAATCCGGTATCGCGTTGGTTGCGGGAACGAATGATCATCTTGTTCTGGAACAGGATCGGGCCTTCCATTATACGGCCGATCCCCGGGATTACCCTTATCGTCCGTCCGTCAACGCCTTCTTTGAAAGTCTCCAGAAATACTGGCCCCGGAAAGATCTGGCGATCCTCCTCACGGGTATGGGACGGGACGGTGGAGAAGGATTGGCTTCATTGCGCAGGGCGGGCTGGCACACCATCGTTCAGGATGAAAAAACTTCCGTTGTCTATGGCATGCCGGCAGCGGCGGTGGAACTGGGCGGCGCGGTTGAAATCCTGCCTCTGGAAATGATCGCGGGAGCAATTTTGAAAAAGATACCCATCAGCAAAGGAAATATATCATGACGGAAAACGAAACAAAAAACGCCGCCCGGTCCGCAAACCCGGCCTCAGTGGCCACCCTGACGGCACATAAAATCAAGGTCCTTCTCATCGACGATCAAGCCATTGTCGGCGCGGCGGTGAAGCGGATGCTCGAACCGGAAACGGATATCGTCTTTCAGTTCTGTCAGGACCCCACCCAGGCCATCCCGACCGCCGCCAGATTTGAACCGACGGTTATCCTCCAGGATCTCATCATGCCGGATATCGATGGCCTGACCCTGGTGAAATTCTTCCGGGTCCACCCGCAGCTTAAGGATGTCCCACTGATCGTCCTGTCCTCCAAGGAAGAGGCTGAGACCAAGGCCGACGCGTTTGCCCTGGGAGCAAACGACTATATGGTGAAGCTCCCTGATCGGATTGAGCTCATCGCCCGAATCCGCTACCATTCCCAGGGCTATATCAACCTCCTCCAGAGAAACGAGGCATTCGCCGCCCTTCTCGCCAGCCGCCAGGCCCTGGCCGCAGAGCTGGCCCAGGCGGCGGACTATGTCGTTTCTCTCATGCCCGCTCCCTTATCCGAAGGAACCATCACCACAGCCTGGCGCTTTTTCCCCAGCGCCCAGTTAGGCGGCGACAGCTTCGGCTACCACTGGATCGATGAGAACATGTTTGCCATGTATCTCCTCGACGTCTGCGGTCACGGGGTCGGCTCGGCCCTTTTGTCCGTTTCGGCCTTCAACGCCATCCGCTCCCAGACGCTTCCGAACACGGACTTCCGGGTGCCCCGGCAGGTGCTGGCAGCGCTCAACGACGCCTTCCCCATGGAGCACAACAACAACCTCTATTTCACCATCTGGTACGGCGTTTTCGACCGCCGGACCCGCGAGCTTCGCTTCGCCAGCGGCGGTCATCCGCCGGCTTTCCTTATTTCCCGGGAAGGAATCCTTGCCCGACTGATAACGGCCAATTTGTTCATTGGCGGACTTCCCGAGAGCGTGTATCAGGGAGGTTCCGCAACCGCTCCACCCGGGGCCCATCTCTATATCTTCTCCGACGGCGTTTATGAGGTGGAACGTCCCGAGGGCGGCATGTGGTCCATGGACGAACTGGGAACCTATTTGCTTCAGAACCGACTGGAGAAAAACGAAGATATTGATGCCCTGTATCGAAAGATGCAGACCTATCACGGTCAGGACGTCCTGGAGGATGACTTCTCCATGCTGGCCATCCAATTCACATGAAAGGTAACGTAAGATGCCCCAAAGAAAACACACCCTGAAACTAACAGCCCCCTGTGATCTTTCCTATCTGCACCTCGTCCAGTCCTTTGTGCGTGGGGCGGCCGAGATCTATGGTTTTACCGGCAACGACCTCTACAAGATCGAACTGGCTATTGAAGAGGGGATCACCAACGTCATGAAATACGCCTTCGACGACGACGATGATGAGCCGGCAACTTTCGATGTCATCTGTGAACGCGTCCAGTTGGGCATACGGATTATCATCAAGGAGAAAGGCATCCCCTTTGATCCCGAGCATCTCCCCAAATTCGATCCCGCGTGCGATTTGGATCAAATGGCCTCTTCAGGCATGGGGATGTTCCTCATGCGGGAATCCATGGATGAATTAAATTTCCTCAATCTTGGACAGGAAGGAAAAGAGACCCACCTCACAAAATTTCTCCCCCGGGAAAGCGTCGAGAATTTACTGACCCCGGCCGAACGGCAGGACGTGGCAGAAGCCAAACCGGAAGCGCCCGAAAAAACACGGACCGTGGAAAAAATCCCTTACACCGTCCGGCGCATGGCCCCCGACGAGGCCATCGAGATCTCCCGGTGCGCCTATAAATCCCATGGTTACACCTTTTTCGACGATCACATCTACTACCCGGATCGAATTATTGATCTTAACGCGACGGATGAGATGATATCCGCCGTAGCGGTCACCGAAGACAATACGTTCATGGGGCATTCAGCCCTCGTCTATCCTGCCCCGGGAGCACGGATCGCCGAGTTTACTTTTGTTTTCGTCAATCAGGCCTACCGAAGCCAGGGATGCATGGGCCGCCTGTGCCAGTTCCTCATCACGACGCCGAAAAAGCATCCCCTGACCGGTGTCTATTCTTATTCCGTGGCCAACCATGTTTATACGCAGCGGGGCGTCCTCAACCTGGCCTTTAGGGACTGCGGCATCCTGCTCGCCACCAGTCCCGCCACCTGGCGGTTCAAGGGTATCGCCGAAGAAAACGAACAACGGATCAGTGTTGTTTTGAGCTTCCGCTATATCACAACGCCCCCGGCCCGGTCCATCTACGCACCGCCTCAGCATCGGGCCATGATCACCCGCCTGTATGACAATATCCAGGCCGGCCACACCTGTGCCGAACCGGAGACAGCAGCGCCTCTGTTTGATGGCGATGTCTCTCTCATCGAAACAAGCATCTTCACATCGGAGCATTGCGGGGAAATCTGGGTGAACCGCTACGGCGCCGAGATCGTCCGGGAGATCCGGGGCATCCTGCGCGACTTGTGCCTCCGTCAGGTCGCTGCGATCAACTTGTTTCTCCCCCTGGAAAACCCGACCACCTGGTTCGTCGCGGAGGAAATTGAAAAACTCGGCTTTTTCTTTGCAGGCATCTTACCGGAAACCTATCTGGGCGACGTCCTGATCCTTCAGTATCTCAACAACGTCGCCCTGGATTATGGCAAAATTCAAGCCTATTCCGATGTGGCAAAAGATGTCCTGGCTTATATCCAAGCCCGGGACCACAATGCAGATTTGTAAGCAATGAACGATGTCGCCCTCCGTATTCATAGCCGGCACCGGGGAACGCCGGCAAACACTTTTGCCGATCTGGTACTTCGTGATGCCCTCGTCTATACCGCTGACCAACGGCAATCCTGGGCAGAGGCTGTGGCCATCCGCAAGGGGACTATTGTCTATGTCGGTTCGACCGACGGTCTCCGACCATTTGTCGGCCCCGAGACACAGGTCCGGGAACTGCCCGGGCGCCTGATTCTCCCCGGCTTTCGGGATGCTCACATCCATCCTCTGACGGGGAGTCTGAATCTGTTCGAATGCCGCCTGATCGGTTCCGCAGACCCGCGCGCCTATCTGTCTCAGGTAGCCGTCTATGCCCGGGCCAATGAGGACCAGCCCTTCATCCGTGGGGGCGGCTGGCTACCCGACGCCTTTCCCGAGTGTGGCCCCCACCGCAGTGACCTGGACGCCATCGTTCCCGACCGGCCTGTTCTCCTCAAATCCATCGACGGGCACAGCGCCTGGATCAACACCAGGGCGCTGGAGCTGGCGGGAATCACAGCGGATACGACGAACCCTCCCGGTGGTCTCATCGAAAGAGACCCCAGAAGCGGCGAAGCAACCGGCACCCTCCGGGAATGGTCGGCCATGGACCTCGTTGCTTCACGCTTTCCGCCCCCCACACTTGCGGATCGTGTAACCGCCGGCTGGGCCTTCATGGAGATGGCGGCCCGACTGGGTATCGTCTCTATCCATGAGGCCATGGCCAAGGAGGATGAACTGGCGGCCTACCGAGTGCTGGACCAAAGTGGCGAGCTGACCCTCCGGGTTCAGGCGGCCCTCCTGTGCGAACCGGAAAAGGGGATGGATCAGATCGAAGATTTACTGGCCATCAGGCAAGCCTATCAAGGCGGCCTTCTTACGCCCCGAACCGTGAAGATCTTTGTTGATGGTGTTGTGGAGGGACACACAGCCTGGCTCATCGATTCGTATGCAGACCGGCCGGGCTTTTGCGGCGAGCGGCTCTGGTCGCCCCAAGAACTGAATGGCATGGCCGCCGCCCTGGATCGGGCAGGTTTCCAGCTCCACCTCCACGCCGTAGGTGACGGCGCCGTCCGTATGTCCCTGGACGCCTTCGCCCATGTAGCCCTGGTTAACGGCCACCGGGACCGCCGCCCCATGATTGCCCATTGCGACCTCATTGATCCAGTCGATCTGCCCCGGTTCCATTCTCTCGGCGTAATTGCCAACCTGCAGCCCCTGTGGTTTTACGCCGAAAGGAATTTTCGGAAAACGACACGGACTTTCCTGGGCAGAGAACGGGCCGGGCGACTCTACCCCATGCAGAGCCTCTTGACGTCAGGAGCCGCTGTGACCTGCGGAACGGACTGGCCCTTCAGCGGGGAGCTCAACACCTTCAATCCCCTCATGGCCATCCAAGTGGGTGTTACCCGCATGGGGCTCGATGCCGACGCGGCGCCTGTCTATGCGCCCGAACAATGTGTCTCGCTTACTGCTCTTATCGATGCCCACACAACCGACGGCGCCTACGCCGATTTCCAGGAGCACCTCACCGGCGCCCTCATCGTCGGCCGGTCGGCCGACCTCATCTGCCTCGACAGGAATATTTTCGCCCTCCCGCCTTCAGAAATATCTCAAGCCCGGATCCTGTTGGCCATCTTTCAGGGGAAACAGGTCTATCAAGCCCCTTTTAATGGGTGACCTCCTCGCGCGAATTATTCTCTTTTGTCCCGATCCTCAACCAACGTCAGCCGAAAGCCGTCTTTTTCCATTTTTAATATCAGGCCGCACATGCGGAAACGGCGATGGAATGAATTTGTTTTTTTCCCCTCGTGAAATGTTGGCGATGAACCATCCCGGTTCCAGGGCATCACAGTAATAAAAGGACTGGTGCGATCAATGCCCGTAGCAATGTTTATGGATGACGGATCAGCCTGTTTGAGCCATTCAAGAAAACTCAGCAGTGTATCGAAAAAACGGGCGGCAGCAATACGAACAAAAGGAATGTTAATCAGAGGGATGAGAATAATCTGTTCCGGCGTGCGGATGAGACATGAATTCGATGAAAGAAGATCGGGTTTTCGGAGATAAGGATATATTTCCGCCTGCCGGGTTCCCAGAAGTAGTTGCCAAATCTGATTGATCAGCAATGATGACTCCTTGAGCTTTGATAAGACATTGCTTATTCATGGTTGAACTATAAGAACCTCGGGTCATCTTCCCACAACCGACGTGGCGGCTGCCATTATCGCTTTTTGCGGAAGATCAGTTTCAGCGGGACTTTGTCGAACCCGAATTCGGAGCGGATTTGATTCATCAGATAGCGCTCATAGGAAAAGTGGATGCCTCTGGGATTCGAGACAAAAAAGACAAAAGTCGGCGGCTTGGTATTGGTTTGTGTCGCGTAGGAAATGCTCATGGATCGGTTGTGAGCGCGCGCCATCGGATTTCTGCTAACGGACTTTTCCACCAGATCATTTAAAGGCGATGTGTCCACTCTCTTTGAGTACTGGGCGTAAACTTCGTCAATCATGCTGAATATCTTGGGGGCGCGCTGACCGGTCAGTGCCGAGATGAAAAGAATGGGCGCGTAATCCATGAACTTGATTTCATCGTGAATTTTTTCAACAAACTTGCCCACAGAGGCGTTGTCTTTTTCGATTTTATCCCATTTGTTGACGATAATAATGCAGGCCTTACCGCGTTCGTAAGCCAGACCGACGATTTTGGCATCCTGTTCAGTGATGCCCTCTTCCGCGTCAATCAACACCAGGGCGATTTCGCAACGGTTGATTGTTTTGAGCGCCTGGATGACACTGTATTTTTCCAAGGTCAGGCTGATCTTGTTTTTCCGGCGGATTCCCGCCGTGTCGATCATCAGGTATTGTTTGCCATGCACTTTGACGATGGTGTCAACGGCGTCGCGTGTTGTACCCGGCGTGGGATTGGCAATACTTCTTTCCTTACCGCAAATCAGATTGATCAGCGAGGATTTGCCGACATTGGGTTTGCCGACAATTGCCACTGCAATCGGCTTATCCCCCTCCTCATTACTCTCAACGACTTTGGGGAAATCTTTTGTCAGAACGGCCAGCAGTTCATCCACGCCCAATCCGTGCTGAGCGGAGATCGGGTAAAACGCATCGATGCCCAACCGGTAGAATTCGGTGAGCAGTTCTTCATGGCGCTCGCCGTCCACTTTGTTGGCGGTGTAAAACACATTTTTGCTCTTGCCTCGCAATTGCCGCGCTATTTCAATGTCCGAGGGCGTAAGACCGTCTTTGCCGTCCATCAGAAAAATGATGACGTCCGCTTCTTCGATGGCCAGATTGGTCTGCTCGCGCATCTGGATCAGAATGCGTTCTTCCGTGACCGGTTCAAATCCGCCGGTGTCAATCAGCGTGAAGACTTTATCGTGCCAGACGCAGTCCATATAGTTGCGGTCGCGCGTCGCACCAGGTTCGTCGATGACGATAGCCTTCTGCCTTCCCGCGATGCGGTTAAAGAGGGTTGATTTGCCCACATTGGGACGGCCGACGATGGCGATAACCGGTTTTGCCTGCATGGAAACCTCTATTTAATCAGTCCGAACTCACGTAACATTCGGTCGGAGCTGGTCCAGTCTTTCTTGACGCGCACAAACAATTCCAGAAAAACCTTCGCGCCGAAAAGATTTTCCATGGAAAGACGCGCCTGCGTTCCGATTTTTTTGAGCATGGCACCTTTTTTCCCGATCATGATTGCTTTTTGCGATTCTTTTTCCACAGAAATCGTCGCGCTGATGCGAATCAGATTTTTCTCCTCGTCTTCCTTGAAAGCGTCAATAGTTACTGCCGACGCATAGGGGATTTCCTGCTGGGTTAAAAGCATAATTTGTTCCCGGATAAACTCTCCCGCGATGAACCGCTCGGTGGCGTCGGTCGCTATGTCGTCCGGGAACAGTTGCGGACCTTCCGGCAATGCCTCTTTCAGGCAGCTAAGCAAATCATCGTGCCCGGTGCCTTTTAACGCACTGATCGGGAAAATGCCGGAAAAGTTGTAAAGCTTGCTGTACTGATCGATCAACGGCAGCAGAGAGGGTTTTTCAACCCGGTCAATTTTGTTGATGGCCAGAAACACCGGCGCTTTGACCGAGGCGAGCGCTTCGATTAAAAAAATGTCGTGCGGTCCGATATTGGCGTTGGCTTCGACCATCATCAAGAGCGCATCGGCGTCGCCGATGGTGTCCCGGGCCGCCTGCACCATCGCCCGGTTGAGCGGTGTCTTCGGATTGTGCATTCCCGGCGTGTCCAGGAAGATCAATTGCGCATCGGGAAAGTTTTTAATGCCCGTGATGCGGTTACGGGTGGTCTGCGGCTTATTGGCGACGATGGAAATTTTGTCGCCGATAATCGCGTTAAAAAACGTTGATTTGCCCACATTCGGGCGGCCGAGGATGGCGATAAAGCCGGATTTAAACACAAACATTCTCCAATGATTAGATGATTCCCGGAATATCCAGCGAAAAAGATTCCCCTGTTTCGATAGTAAGCGATAAGTGCCCCGGAAGGCCTTCGCGAACAGAGCCTATAACGATTTGGGTGTCAGGGTAAAGCTTTATTATGGCTTCGGCATTCTTATTGCCAAGGCCGCGAAAATTGGACAGGTCGCGTTCGGCAACCCCAAAGCGTAATATCCGGGTCTCTTTCGGAATATCACGCAGCAATTTCAACGTGGCTGAATAAAAAATGGCCGAATAGACCAGGCTGCCGAAAGCCGGATGCATCGGGCCCGCCAGTACAGCGCCTTCTTGGCTCATTTCGGACGTCATCTGCAGGCCGAAACGGATGATGTGAATGCCCGCAGGCGTAAGCGTCTCCCAGGCGAGAAGACACCAATCCACCGCCTCCTCCAGACTGAGGGGCTGATAGTGTCCGAGGCGGTAGTCGGAGGCGAGTGGTGTGTCCTTAAAAATAAGCACAGGATGGATGCGTGCGGTATCCGGCCGAAGTTCGGCTGTGCGCTCAAGCGTTTCCAGAAAGCTTTCCCGGGTGTCGCCGGGTAGGCCGGCCATCAGATGCAGGCCTGTTTGGAAACCGCGCGCCTTGAGTAATTTCATTGCCCGTACCGTGGCCTGGGTATGATGCCCCCGTCCGGTGAAACGAAGCGCCTCATCATTGAATGACTGAGCGCCGATTTCAATGGTTCGAACACCGCTGGCGTGTAAAAAAATCAGTTGGTCGTCGTCAATATAATCCGGTCTTGTGGAAATCCGGATCGAGTCCACCTGCCCTTTTTGAATATAGGTATTGGCCCAGGACAAGAGCCGCTTTTGATAGTCCGGTATAAGGCCAGTAAAGCTGCCTCCGTAAAAGGCGATTTCCACACGCCTAAGCTTGTCTTTATTCCAGCGCAGATAAGAGGCGACTTCAGCGTCAAAAAAACTTTTCACAACTTCCGGAGCGAAGTTTCCCGCGACAATTTTCTCATTGCAGAAGGTACAATGTTGAGGACATCCGCCGTTCATGATGAAGATGGGGATAATCAGCGGTTTTTCCGGTTGCCGGAGAAGGAAACTTCCTCCCGTGTCCCCCGCCGGCGGGGATGGCGCGCAGCGCGGGGGATGGTGGTCTTTACGGTGAGGGGTGTTAAGCGCCATTTTCACTGTGCAGGCTTTCCCAGGCTTTTTGCGCCGCCTGTTTTTGCGCGTCTTTTTTGCTTTTCCCGTGGCCGATTTGTCGAATGTCTGGGCCTACGGTTACTTCGACTTCAAAGATTTTGTCGTGATCAGGGCCTCTGGATTCAAGCAGGGTATAAAGCGGCGCGGATTTGTATTTTTTCTGACATAACTCCTGCAAGACTGTTTTATAATCGAAGCATTGCGCATTCAGAGCTTCATCATTCAACAGGGGGCCCATGAGTTTTTTTATAATTGTTTTGGTTTTGCTGAAACTAGAATCGAGGTAAATCGCGGCGATGACCGCTTCGAGCGCGTTAGCCAGCAGCGATTCTTTAGTCCGCCCGCCGGAATGATCTTCTCCCCGGCCCAAAAGCAGGCAATCCCCCAGGCCAAGTTCCGCCGCAAGATCCGCCAGTGGTTTTTCATTGACCAGCAAAGAACGGATTTTGGAAAGTGTGCCTTCATCGAAGTCGGCATGTTTTTTCATCAGCAGGTCGCTCACGCAAAGACCCAGAACCGCGTCACCCAGAAATTCCAGTCTTTCATTATCGCTAGCGCCAAGCTGCGGATTTTCATTGACATGGGACCGATGCGTCAGAGCGGTCGAAAGCAAATCCGGATTGCGAAAAGCATAGTGAAGCTTTTCCTGAAGAGCAGTTAATCGTTTTAATCTGTCGTTACTCATGAACAACCCTGCCTGTGAGTTTGCCTTCCCTATAATATTCGATTCTGGCCATGACAATAGTGTTTACTAAAGAAGAGGGGGGTTTGTCCAGCAGTACCGGAAGATAATTGTGCGAGAAACCTTTGGGCAACCCCGTTTTTTTGTCCCGGGTCTGTTCCACCAGAACCGGTAGTGTTTTCCCCGGAAACCGGAGGGAAAATGTTTCTCTTTTTTTCCCACCAAGCTCGCGCAGGATCGCGGCCCTTTCTTTTTTGATTTTCTCCGGAACCTTGGGCTGTATGGCCAGTGCGGCTGTTCCGGGTCTTTCAGAATAAGGGAAGACGTGCAGGTACGCCGCGGGCAGTTCTTCCAGCAACTTTAATGTGTGGTCGAATTCCTTTTCGCCTTCGCCGGGAAAGCCGACCATGACATCGATTCCGATGGCGATATCACTCACCGTCTTTGCCACTTTTTCAATGAGTGCGCGATAAAATGACGTATCGTAGTGACGTTTCATCATTTTCAAAATGGAATTATCGCCGCTTTGCAGCGGGATATGCAGATGAGGACAAAGATTTTTGTATTTGCCGAAAAGATGCAGCAGCTCATCCGATATTTCGTTGGGCTCAATGGAACTAAGCCGGAATCTCACCGTCGGGTTTTGCGCTAATATCGTCTCGAGCGCTCGGGCCAGGTTCGTCGGCGGTTGCAAATCATGTCCATAGTTCCCCAGGTGAATGCCGGTAAGAACAATTTCCTGAAAATTCTGCCGGAGGAAATCCTGCACGCCGATGAGAACATTGGACACGGGTAGGCTACGACTTTTCCCGCGGGCAAAAGGCACGATGCAGTAACTGCAAAATGCGTTGCAACCGTCCTGAATCTTGAAAAAAGCTCGGGTGCGCCCCGCCAGGCTTGATGCCGGAGCGGAAGGAAATTGTTTTTGCAGAAAAATATCGGAGGCTATGATCCTTTGTTCATCAAGGGCTTCATGGCTTAGCAGCCCGGGAATCTGATGTTTCTGATCATTGCCCACAACGAAGGTAACGCCGTCAATTGCGGCCAGCGCCTGGGCCTGGGTTTGCGCATAGCAGCCGGTCACGATGATGCGGGCCCGGGGATTGGCGCGCCTTGCCCTGCGGATGAGCTGACGTGCTTGAAAGTCCGCAAAAGCGGTGACAGTGCAAGTGTTGATGATGTAGGCGTCGGCGAAAGCAGTAAACGGCACTATCGCAAAATCAGCGGATTGCAGGTCCCGGGCCAACGCCGCCGAGTCACACTGATTAACTTTGCAGCCTAAGGTGGCCAGACCGACTTTCAATTTCATCCTTTCGTTGTTCAATGGCATTTTTCCCCGTCTTCCTCTTTCATCCGACGCTTTATCTATGGAGCAACCGGTCTTTTGTCAAGGCAAACAAAAAATAGATTTTATATTAAAAATAAGTTAAATTGGCACACATATTTAAAGATACCGGAAGGGGAATTTCATCATGGAATGTGTTTATGATTATTTTTCGACACACCCGGCAGCCTATACTATGCTGGCGATTTTTATTGTTATTGTGATACTGTGTTTTATCCTAAGCAAATTTATTAAACTAACCATTTTGCTTCTTTTTATCATTTTGCTGGTTGGCGGGGTTTACCTTTCCAAAGACCCGGCGACCATGCCTGACAAAATTAAAAAGTCTGTAGAGACATTGAAATCCGGCGGAGAGCAGATTGTGGATAAGGTCAGCAATTTTTGGCGGGAGACCAAGGATCTGGCTGATAAGGCAAAAAAAATTCCCGGAGACCTCGATAAAATGCTGGACACCGCCAAGGAAGATGTCGGGAAATAGTCTTTATAATTACATTATAATTACATTAAATTAATTTCCATCGCGCGGACGGGGCAGGCGGAAACGCACAGTTCGCAGCCATTGCACTTTTCAGGATCAAACAAAACTTTTTGTGTCTCTTTTTCGAAAAATAATGCGCTGGTCGGGCAAAATCCTGTGCAGGCGCCACAGTGGATGCATTTATCGATGTTCTGGAACACGCTTTTGGAAAGAGATTCAACTTTCAGCCCCATTTCTTTCAGGAAACGGATGCCGCGGTCAAAATCTTCTTTTTGACCGGAGAGTTCCAGCACGATTACGCCTTCGCGGCGCGGAAAGATTTTTGCTTTGAGAATATTAAAGACAAGGTTGTGTTTTTGAGCCAGCAGATAAATAACCGGCTGCTGGGCAATCTCTGGTGTGTAGCGAATAACTATTTTTTTCGAGTACATAGCCTGAAAAGTGATAACCCTCCGATTTTGCGGCATGTTAAGAGATGCAACGCATAATGTCAAGGCAATAGTTGCTTCAATGCGTTGACTTTTGTATGACGGCCCCAAAATGTATTCGTGGCAAAGTGATTTGAGGGAGTCGAACGCGCCGCAGATTTTCAGCAAGACTGATTTCTCAATCAATCGATTATTCTGAACAGAGTAATTTCGGCCAGGGAAGGCGTGGGAAGACGTTATTCAACGGGTGGTCGTCGTCAACCAGCTGATGCTCCAGACGGGCGAATGTTTTTTCAGCAATTATTTTAACGGCGTAAGGATCGACAACGTCATCTTTCGTGCCATGATAGAGAATCACCGGGATTTGCAGCTTCCGCTTTACAGCGCTTTCAAATCCTTCTATGGTCAGTGCAGGAGCGATCAGAATCAGCTTTGTGACCCGCTCTTCATGATCCAGTGCAAACTGAGCGGCCATCAAGCCGCCGAAGCTTGATCCCACCAGAATCAGATGATCTTTGCTTTCAAGAATCCGTTCCAGTTTGCGCATACGGGTTTTAAAGTCACCCGTGTAATCTTCAATAATCATTTGCGGGAAATTCTTCTTGAAATATTGTGCTTTGGTCCCCTGAGAAGTGCTTTCCAAACCGTGAATAAAAACAAGTGTATTTTCCATTATTTTGCCCTCTGTTTTTTTCCTGGACGTTGTCAATTTGATATTGCCCGGATTATGCCATTGTGTTAAACCTTGCGCAACAGTATTTTCAAAGTCAAAGAGGAGATAAGATTATGGCACTAGTATTACCTTTTCAAGCGGTTCGTCCGCAGGCGAAATATGCGGCGCAGGTTGCAGCGTTGCCGTACGATGTGATGACACGGGAAGAAGGACAGAAAGCGGTGGCGGGCCGTCCCCTGAGTTTTATGCATGTGGAAAAATCGGAAATCGACGTACCGGACGGCACGCGCCCGGATGATGTCCGGATTTATGAAACAGCCAAACGCAACTTCGGCAAATTGAAGGAAGATGGAATCCTTCAGAAGGATTCATCGCCCTGTTATTATGTCTATCGTCAGCAGATGGGAACGCAGGTGCAGACCGGCATCGTCGGCGTCATGAGCGTAGCCGAGTATGACGAAGGAAAGATCAAGAAGCATGAGTTGACGCGTCAGGACAAAGAAGAAGACCGCATCCGTCACGTGGATACGGTCAACGCGCAGACTGGTCCCGTATTTATCAGCTACATGGCGCGCCCTCGAATCAACGCGATTGTGGAAAAGATTGTTGCCGAGAAAACGGAGTATGACTTTACCGCCGAAGACGGTGTTATTCACACCGCCTGGGTGGTGGCCGATCCTGTCGAAATCGAAGAGATTAAAGGCGAATTTTCGCAAATTAACGCACTGTATATTGCCGATGGGCATCACCGCGCCGCCGCCGCCGCCACAGTTGCGCGAAATCGTCGTAAGCCGGGGCAGGTGCAGGAATCGGACAGGGTGCTGGCCGTCTTTTTTCCGCATAATCAGTTGAAGGTCATGGATTACAACCGGGCGGTAAAAGATCTGCAGGGCCTGACGCCGGATTTGTTTCTGGAGAAGATCAGCGCCAAATTTACCATCACGAAGAACTTTGCCGCAAAATCGCCCGAGCGTTTTCATGATTTCGGCATGTACCTCGCCGGTGCTTGGTATGGCATCACCATCAAAGACGGCGTCTATGACGCCAAAGATCCGGTGGCCAGTCTGGATGCGGCCATTCTACAGGATCACCTGCTCGCGCCCGTTTTAGGCATTGCCGATCCGCGCACAGACGATCGGATCAAGTTTATTGGCGGCATCCGGGGCATGGCGGAACTCGAAAAGCTGGTGGATCAGGACGGATTTGCCGTGGCGTTTTCCCTGTATGCCACCACAATGGAGCAGATTATGAAGGTGGCCGACGCCGGCACAATTATGCCGCCTAAGTCCACCTGGTTTGAGCCCAAGCTGCGCAGCGGTCTATTTGTTCACGACCTTTAGGTTACTTGCACCCTTCAGGGTGGCTTGCAACCTTTAGGTTGTTCATACCTTATCATAAGGAGGATATGATGAAAAAGATTCAATCGTCTGGTCTGATCGTTCTTATTCTGATCACGCTGTTTTGTATTTCAGGTTGTGCCACCACGGGGATTTACTCCGTCAATATGGGTTATGACGCGGAATATGCCGTTGTTCCTTCCTACCTGAAACCGGATCAAAAAGCTTTGCAATCAATTATCGGAGTGGCCGAATTTACCGATACGCGTAAGATAGACGATCCGCTGGTGATTGGACGCGTCATCGAAAAAAACGGCATGAAAGTGCTGGTTCTGCCTAAAAATACCCGGCCGGCAAACGCCGTCGCCCAAGGGGTCAGGCAGTACCTGAGAAAAGCCGGATATAATGTGTCCGGTGTTGGCGAACGATGGGATTTGCGGGAAGAAACGATTCCGCAGGCCGCGAACGGCAAAATTCTGATCGGCGGCGCGATTGAAGAGATGGAAATCAACTGCCGCCGGGATTTTCCCACCAATGCTTACATAACAAAAATGAGATTGACCATTTATCTGGCGGATACCGTCAATAAAAAAATATTACACCGTGCCACTGTCGAATCCACAACATCACTGGAGCATGTGTCTTTTTCAGAAGACCGGATGGGGTATCAGGCCGATATTGCATTGGGTGACGCGATTGAAAAATTATTTGAAAAACGGGAACTGGCGCAAAAAATTCGGGAAGCTCTCAGCCGGTAGCGTTGGGTCAGACATAGGAAGGCTCCGACGCGCAAAAAGTTTCTTCCTCCCCCTTATTTAACCACCTAAAGGTGGCACGAGAGGGATTGAGAGGGATTTTTCAAGCGATATAGTTTCGTAAAAAAATCTCCCCTAACCCCTCTCTCGTCACCTTTAGGTGATTACAAAAAAGGGGAATCAGTCAACGTTATCTTGATGAGGTGTAATCGTCATGAGCGCGGATGGTAAAACCGGATTCAATAAAATTATGTCCATGTTCATGGATTATTTCGGCATGGGCCGCACGGCATCCATCGTAGGCATGATCCTTGTCACCCTGGTGATAATTTTTACCTGTTTCTGGTTCTTCCATACCGCTCCGCCTAAAACAATCACCCTGACCAGCGGGGAGAAAGGCAGCGCCTATTACAGCGTTGCCGGTAAATATGCCAAAATTCTTGCCCGCGACGGCGTGAAACTGGTCATTTTGCCCTCAGCCGGTTCGGTGGAAAACCTCCAGCGTCTGGTTGATCCCACGTTTAAAGTGGATATCGGATTTGTGCAGGCCGGTCTAACCAAAGGGCAGAATATTGACAAACTGGTTTCTTTGGGCAGTGTTTCCTATCAACCGCTGCTGGTTTTTCATCGCCTGTCGAAGCCTGTAGAGGTTTTATCACAACTGGCAGGCAAGCGCATTGCCATCGGCCAGGAGGGCACCGGGACGCGCAAACTGTCCCTGACGTTGCTTTCCGTAAACGGCATCGAGCCGGGCGGCGCTACGACGCTTTTAGAATCTGAGGGTGAAGAAGCGGCAGCAGCACTTGTTGCCGGAAAAGCGGATGCTATTTTCCTCACGGCGGATTCCGCCTCCTCGCAAACCATGCGCACATTGCTCAAGACGCCGGGTGTCGGACTGGTCAATTTCGTTCAGGCCGACGCCTACGTTCGCCGTATCGGTTACCTCAATAAACTGACCATACCGAAAGGCGCGATGGAATTTGGAAATAATGTTCCGGCCCAGGACGTGACGCTGGTCAGTCCCACCGTTGAACTGATTGCCAGAGATAATTTGCATCCGGCCTTATCCGATTTACTCTTGGCGGCCGCCATTGAAATCCACGGCCGCGCCGCGCTTTTTCAGAATCGCGGAGACTTTCCGGCCCCTCTGGAGAACGAATTTAAGATCAGCGACGACGCCAAACGCTTTTATAAATCCGGTAAAAGCTTTTTCTACCGGTATCTGCCTTTCTGGATGGCCAGTCTCATCAATCGAATTCTGGTGGTGTTTGTGCCGCTCATCATCATATTGATTCCCGGAATGAAAAGCATTCCCGCGCTTTTCCGCTGGCGCATACAACTGCGCATTAATCGCTGGTATCGGTTGTTGTTGCTGGTTGAACAGAATGCGATTAAACAAGAAAAGACCGAGAACCAAAACGGGCTGGCCCGGCGGATTGATGAAATCGAATCCGAAGTCAATAAAATGAAAGTGCCCGCCTCTTACGGCGAACAGTTCTACATGCTGCGAACGCACATTAATTTTGTCCGTAACAAGCTTCAGAACACGAAGCCGTACGGATGACACTCAAAAGGAGCTATATGAAGATAATCAACACAGCGCCAATGTCGAATGTCATGAAAGGCCTTATCAAAAGCAAGGCACAGGGATTGTCCTTTTCCGTTATTGAAGCGCACAGAATGCCGGAAGACCAACTTATTGCGGAAATCGCCGACGCAGATGTTGTTTTGGGCGACTACACGGGCGCGACGCCCATCACGCGCCGCATCGTTGAGGCGGCTAAAAACCTCAAACTTATCCAGCAGCCCAGTGTCGGTTACAACCATATTGACATCGCGGCCTGCACGGAGTTTGGAATTCCCGTAGCCAACACGCCGGGCGCCAACGATATCGGCGTGGCCGAGCACACCATCATGCTGGCCATGGCCTGCCTGAAGTATCTGCCTTTTTACAATGCCAAAACCCATGAGGGGGAATGGCTCTTTACCCATGCGCAGCGAACCGGCGTCTTTGAACTGAACGGCAAAATTTATGGATTGCTGGGCATGGGTCGCACCGCGCGCGCCGTGGCCGAAAGGCTTGCGCCCTTTGGCGTTAAACTGCTTTATTACGATGTTGTCCGACTGAGCGACGAAGACGAAAATAAGTATTGCGCCACTTATGCTTCCCTGGAAAATATTTTGAAAACCGCGGACGTGATCAGCATTCATCTGCCGCTGACGGAGACAACCACAAAAATCATCGACGCTCAAAAGCTGTCCCTTATGAAAACGACGTCTGTGCTGATCAACGTCGGACGAGGGGCACTGGTGGATGAAGCGGCGCTGGCTCAGGCGCTGCGTGCCAAAAAAATCGCCATGGCCGCCGTGGATGTTTTTGTTGAAGAGCCGCCGCCCCAGAATCATCCGCTCTTCGGTTTGGAAAACGCCATCCTCACGCCGCACCTGGCCGGCTCCACGCGCGAATCCGGCGGCCGCATCCTCAACATGGCCATAGATAATCTGATTCGTGTCATGAAAGGCGAAAAGCCGCTGTGGGTGCTGAATATGTGACGGCAATAGAAATAACAAAGCAGTTAGAAATCATAATCAGAAAGGATTATCACCATGATCGATTTCAGTTTGAGTAACGAACAAAAAGCATTGCAGGATCTGGCTAGGAAATTTACCCAGAAGGAAATTGTCCCCGTCGCGCTTCAGTATGACAAGGAATCATTTGAACCGGACGCCATCCTGAAAAAGGCATATGCGGCGGGACTGATGAACCTGACCACGCCCAGGGAATATGGTGGTCACGGCATGGGACTGCTTGATGCCGCCCTGATCACCGAAGAGATCAATGCCGGCTGTGCGGGTATCGGAGGCATGATCACCATTAATTCTCTGGCCTGCGGACCCATCCTGATCGGCGGCACGGACGAGCAGAAAAAACGTTTTCTGATCCCGCTTTGCGAATCGGGGAAAACCGCCTCCTTTGGACTGACCGAGCGTGAGGCAGGCTCCGATGCCGCAGGCGTCAAAACAAAAGCCGTCCGCAAGGGCGATGAATATGTTTTAAACGGGCAGAAATGTTTTATCACCAATGCCAGCTTTGCAACACTCTTTACCATTTTTGCAACCACCGACCCTTCGAAGGGCACCAAGGGAATCACGGCCTTTGTCGTACCGCGCGAAACGCCGGGCGTCTCCATCGGCAAGGTGGAAGATAAAATGGGACAAAGGGCTTTAAACGTTGCCGAAGTCAATCTTGACGACGTGGTCATTCCCGCAAAGAATGTTCTCGGCGCGGAAGGGCAAGGTTTCAAGATCGCCATGGAGACCCTCAACGAAGGCCGCATCAACATTGCCACCACCGCCCTGGGCATTGCGCGTTCAGCCTTTGAGGCCTCTTTGAAGTACGCCAAGGAGAGGGTACAGTTCGGCAAGCCCATCGGCACCTTCCAGTCTATTAATTTTCTGCTGGCGGACATGGCGGCGGCCGTGGATGCATCAAGGTTGCTAACCTGGTATGCAGCATCGCGCAGTGATCAGGGATTGTCCTTTGCGCGAGAAGCCGCGCAGGCAAAATTATTCGCCTCCGATACGGCCATGTGGGTAACCACCGATGCCGTTCAAATTCACGGTGGATACGGGTATATCAAAGAATACATGGTGGAGAAACTGATGCGTGACGCAAAGCTCACGCAGATTTATGAAGGCACCAACCAGGTCAACCGCATCGTCGCCGGTGGCGCTCTGATGCGCTAACCTCAGGAACCGAGGCTCATCGTTAACCCTTCAGTCTTCCCTCCCTGGAGGGGAGGGATTGAGGGAGGGCGCAATTCTTATTCGTCACTGCCTGCCTTGACGCGTGCCCTCGCGCCACCTCGCGTGACCTCGTGTGACCTCGCGCCACCTTCAGGTGGTCAGAGTACCAGGCAATCCAGTAATCTTTGTCATGTTGACTGCAGGGAGACATCTTTCTTTTATCTGTCACAGTATTCCCCCTTGACTTTTCTGCCCGCCACGTTCATTAATTTCTCACCGACATTCATGCAAACCAGCATAACACTCGCTGCAAAGGCCATAATATCAGATCACATTCACCGGAGGGCCATATGTCATCTAAAATCATCTACGAGCGATTTCTCTGGTTTCACAACAAAATCAAGGAAGACAAATATCCCAATTCAAAAACCCTGTCTGAAGAATTTGGGATATCCCGCAAGACAGCCCAGCGCGATATTGAATTTATCAGCGAAAGGCTCAAGGCTCCCCTGTGTTATCTACACTATCGGCGCGGTTACACCTATGAGGACAATACCTGGGAAATTCCCGGCCTGTGGCTTTCCGAAGACGAACTGATCTCGCTTGTGCTTTCCTACCGGTTGGCCTCCGCCGTTCCGGACAGCGGCGTGAAGACAACCCTGAAAACGTTACTCAATCAGATCATCACCAATCATTCTTCGGATACCTTATCCATTGATGAATTAAGCGACAAAATATCCGTCAAAAACATTGCCTATGCCAGAACCAATGAAGCGGTATTTCATCGGCTGCTGGAGGCACTGCTCAGGTCGAAACCTGTGCGCATTGCCTACTACTCGCCGCACAATGATCAATCCACGACGCGCGACATTCTGCCCCTGCACCTGCTCAGCTATATGGGCACCTGGCATATCATCGCCTATTGCAATGTCAAAAAAGAACTGCGCGATTTTGTTTTGTCGAGGATTCAGTCAGTTGCCGCCAGCGAAATCCAAATTGACGCCCGCGTGTCCGCAACTCGGATTAAGGATTATATCCGGGAAACCTTCGGCATTTTCCGGGGTGAAGAAACAACAGAAGTCTGCCTGCGATTTGCGAAGGATATCGCCCCCTGGATCGCAGAGCAAAGCTGGCATCCCCAGCAGAAAGTGACCATCGAAAAAGACGGCAGACTTTGCCTGACCATCCCCGTAGCCGACTTCCGAGAAATCAAACGCGAAATATTGCGCTACGGGTCGCAGGTCGAAGTGATAGCCCCCGCCGTGCTGCGGCAGGAAGTAAAAAAAGAAATAGAAAAGATGAGAAAAGTTTACGCCCTTTGGGATGAATCAGAATTTTCGTAAAGATCAACGGGCATTAATATTGTTGATGAAAGTAGAATCAGGTTGTGGTATTATCTTTGTAAATTGTAATGGATGGTGACAATATGCAAAGCTACGTTAACCGAAATGCAACAAGTGAATTACAGCAATCCCTCGGCCACAACCCCGTCACGGCATTGATCGGGCCGCGACAATGCGGCAAGTCAACGCTTGCCCGGCATGTTCTTCAGAACCGTAAAGACGCGCTTTTTCTGGATCTGGAACTCCCGTCGGACATGCGGAAACTCGGCGATCCTGAACTATTCCTTCATGAGCACGCAGACCGATTGATCTGCATCGATGAAGTACAGATGAAACAGGGTATATTTCCCCTGCTGCGGACTCTTATCGATAAAGACAGACGGCCCGGTCGCTATCTTATTCTTGGTTCTGCATCGCGTGATCTTGTCAGGCAAAGCGGTGAAACGCTTGCCGGACGCATCCACTATATTGAACTCACGCCGTTTAGGTGGACAGAACTGGCAGGCGGCGCAGGCAAGAAAGCACCCGATTTTAGAAAGCATTGGTGGCGCGGCGGCTTTCCCCCTGCTTTTCTGGCGGATAACGACGCGCAAAGCGACACCTGGCGCAGAGACATGATCAAGGACTATCTGAGCCGCGACATCCCCGCATTCGGTTTTACCATCCCCATGCCGACAATGGCGCGCTTCTGGAAAATGATTGCGCACTATCATGGCGGCCTGCTTAACGCCTCCAAATTCGGGCAATCGATGGACATCTCCCACAACACCGTTCGAAAATATATCGACATTCTTGAACAAACATTTATGGTGCGCACCCTCCAGCCGCTGGAGATCAACATCAAAAAGCGTATGGTCAAATCTCCTAAGATATATCTGCGCGACAGCGGGCTATTGCATACGATACTGGAGATTGACAACATGACGGAGCTTTATGGGCACCCTGCATTCGGTCCATCGTGGGAAGGCTGGTGTATTGAACAGCTTATCGGCGCGTTGCCTCTGTGGCAGCCTTTCTTTTATAGAACATCGTCAGGAGAAGAAATTGATCTTGTCCTGATAAAAGGCAAAAAAAGATTGGCCTTTGAAATCAAGGCATCCCTGACGCCTCATCTTTCCAAAGGTTTTGCAGATACGATCAGAGCGCTAAAACCGGAACGCACCTGGGTTATCTGCCCGATGACTGATCCCGGCTACCCCATCGCAAGCGGCGCGCGTGTTGCAGGAATCAGTGAATGCCTGAAAGAACTGGGCACAATTTAATAGTCAATGGCCAAATATTTGTTTTGCAGGCATTCAAAATATATTTTCTTGTAGGACACGCTATGGGGGTGGAGAAGGAGTAGAATCAGATACGTGGTTCAAAACGCAAGACAGAAGAGAGGCCAGGATTCAATGTCCCCCGCTGGCGGGGGTGGCGCAGAGCGCCGGGGGTGGACGCAAAGTAGGAAGCACAAAAGTGAAGGTTAAAAACAACAGCCAGTGACAGTTACTGATGAACAAAGCAATTGATGTTGCTATAAAAATATATTTGAATACGGCGAGCTACAGGAATATTCACTTATTTCCATTTTGGAAATAACTGTCGATGACGGCAGAAAAGGAATAACCATTATTGATTCAAGCGATAAATCATTGACATGGAGGAGATTGAGCATGAGGTTTAAGGAAGACGAAACCATTGAACTCAAAAAAAGTCTTACCACGCTCAAAGAAGGTTTGATTTCCATCTCGGCAATTCTCAATAAACATGGCGCGGGCGAACTTTGGTTCGGTGTTGCCCCGGACGGCAAAGCGGCAGGCCTTGTTGTCAATGAAAAAACGCTTCGGGATATTTCGCAGTCTATCGCCGCACATATTGAGCCCCGGATTTACCCGCAAATCACAATGGAAAAAGTAAACGGTAAGCCTTGCGTTAAAATAGCCTTTTCCGGGAAAGAAAAACCTTATTTTTCATATGGCCGGGCTTACATGCGCGTGGCCGACGAAGACAGGCATCTTACCGCTAAGGAACTGGAAAACCTAATCCTCGCCAGAAACCGCGAGGCGCTGCGGTGGGATAACCAACCCTGTAAATTATCCATCAAAGACTTAAGCGAAAAGAAGGTTAAAACCTTCGTGAAGCGCGCCGGTTTGGCCTGGGACAAAATCACAAATGTGCTGGAAAAACTGGGGCTGCTAAAGGATGGCCAACTGCTCAATGCCGCCCCGCTCTTTTTTGTCAAAGAACCAACTTTGCAATTGCGCTGCGCCGTCTTTGCCACAACGGACAGCGCCACCATTATCGACCGCCATGACTTTACCGGCGACATTCTGGAACTTATCGAAGAAGCGCAAAAATACATTCTCAAAAACATTCACATCGGCATGAAACTCGACGGCCTCTATCGCGTGGATGTGCCGGAAATATCGGTTGCGGCCATGCGCGAAGCCATTATCAACGCTTTTTGTCATCGCGACTATCGCGACCCGGACTATGTGCAGGTGGCCATCTTTAAAGACCGTCTGGAGATCCGCAATCCCGGAGAGTTATACGGTGGTCTGACCATTGATGCCATACGCAAAGGTAATGTTTCCAGAAGGCGCAATCCCCTGATTGCCGAATTGCTGCGCCGCATACAGATGGTCGAGACTTGGGGGCGCGGTATGCGCCTGATTCTTACCGAAGAACCGACCGCGCAGTTTAGCGAAGTGGCCCAAATCTTTATCACCGCCTTTACGAGGCCGTCTTATGCCGAGTCGGGAATGACTACGGATAAAACTACGGATAAAACTACGGATAAAGACCTATCCGCCACAGCAAGAAAGATTCTGGATCTTGTTGCTTCAAATCCCGTCATTACACAAAAAGAGCTTGCCGCGCGCTTGGGCTTGACTGAGGATGGGGTCTATTACCATACCACTAAACTGAAGAGACTTGCGCTGCTCACAAGGATTGGCGGCAAAAAGGAAGGGCGGTGGACGGTGTTGAAACAACAAGATGAGGAACCTGGAAATAAATGAAAATACTTTTCTGATAGGACATCAAATGGGAGAGGAAGGGGTGCAGAATAGGGCGTAGTTCATGGTACATAGTTGATGGTTGATGGTTGATAGTGTCCTCCGCTTGCGGGGGTGGCGCAGAGCGCCGGGGGTGGTGAAAATGTAGTCAGTTATGCCAATTGCTTTATGGAAAACCGCTGCTATAATGCGGGCGAATTTTTAAACAGTCTTTTTTAACCAAACAGTATCGGAACAACCGAAGCAAAGGGGCATCGCCATGAGGTGTGGAGCGGATTATGGAAAAACCCTAACCGTTTTTGAAGGTTGCAAAATCCGGCGGTATTATGATGAGCGAACCGAAA
>JANYAF010000145.1 GCA_025355175.1 Deltaproteobacteria bacterium
AATATATTCGCTCACATAAAAAGCATCTCATACAAATCTATTCGAAGCAAGCTTCGGGGAATATGACCCGGAGAGATTCAATCCATAAGGAGAAATAATATTTGCAGTGGGGCCTTGTTTTACTGATCCTTTTTGCGGCTGCGTTACACGCCAATTGGAATGTCCTGATTAAATCGGAATCTGGCGATTCATCGAACACAGTTTCGATTATAGCGGGTGCAATCGCCATCAAGATGTCGTGATCTTTATCTTTGATACCGTCGGTGCTTGACTATGTTTTCATTTTCGTGATACCGTCCGCAAACAACTTGTGAGGAGCCCTTTACATGACCGCACTTTTGACTATACCGCAATCTGCCACACAAGATGGAACTTCTGAATGAAAGCCCTGCAACCTTCCTGGATGATAAAGCTTTTAACCTGGGTTCGCGATTCGCGTCTGGTTTGGGATGTGATGGGGTCGGTTTACAACCGGCGCATCTATGACGCTATAGCCGAACTGTACGACCACATTGCCCGTGAACTACCGTCAACGGGGCAGGCGCACATTCTCGATGCGGGTGCGGGCCGGGGGTATATATCCCTTTTGCTGGCAGCAAAAAATCCCCGGGCCATGATTACGGGAATCGATTATTCTCCCATGCAGGTTCGTGAAGCGGAAAAACACCGTCAAAAAAGAAAAATCGTCAATTGTTCTTTCAGCAGGGGCAATGTGATGGATATCCGTTTTCAGGACGATCGCTTTGACGCCGCCGTCAGCATCGGATCGATCAAGCACTGGCCCGACGCCCTTCGGGGTCTGAAAGAAATACGCCGTGTTCTCAAACCCGGCGGCTGTTTGGTGATTTCGGAAACCGATCAAGGGGCGTCGGATGATGCCATCCGGCAGTTCGTCAGACGTTTCAAAATCTGGTTTTTTCCCGACAGACTTCTTTTCTGGGGGCTGCGTCACGTTGTGTTCGGACAGAGCTTTTCGGAAACAGCATTGGCTGCCGCTGTTCGAGAAGCAGGGTTTCGCGATGTCGAGTGTCGACGGGTGCCCACCTGCCCTTACGTTATTGTGAAGGCCCGCAAATAAGGACTGATCCGACTTAAACTTTGGCAAACCCTCTTTCCAAGTCGGCAATGATATCTTCAACATCTTCAATGCCGACGGCCAGCCGGAAGAGGTTATCCACAATGCCGAGATCGTAGCGCTGTTCCCTGGTGTACCGGTAATAGGTCACCGTTGCGGGATGCGTGATCAACGTCTCCACGCCGCCCAGACTGGGCGCAATATAGATCATTTCGAGTGAATCCATAAACCTTTTCGCCGCGTCCAGGTCCCCCTTGACGGTGAAGGTGACAACGCCACCTCCGCCTTTCATCTGCTCTTTGGCGATCTGATAATGATTATGGCTTTTCAGAAAGGGATAATACGCTTTTTCAGTTTTCGGATGGCCTTCCAGATATTCGGCTATCCTCAAGGCGGTTGCATTTTGCGCTTTCACTCTCAGCGGAAATGTTTTCAGCCCACGCAAAAGCAGATAACAGCAGTGCGGATCAATCACGCCGCCCATGGATTTGTGCAGTTCGCGAACCTTGAGCACTAGGTCTTTCTTCCCTAAGAGCACACCGGCCAGAATGTCGTTATGGCCGGCAAGATATTTTGTTGCGCTGTGGATCACCAGGTCGATACCGTAATCGAGCGGCCGCTGGTTAAACGGGGTGGCAAATGTGGAATCGATGATGGTGATGACCTTGTGCTTGTCGCCTATTTGCTTGAATTTGACCATGTCAAACACATTGAGATACGGATTGGTCGGAGATTCCGAAAAAATAAAACGTGTATTTTTTTTGACGGAAGCATCCAGCACATCATAATTTCCGAAAGGCACGATGGTGCATTCAATGCCGAACCGTTTGAGATAGGATCGGCAGAATTCCAGCGTTTTCCCGTAGCAATCGTCGGTAATCACGATATGATCCCCAGACTGCACCAGCGCCAAAATGGTCGTGGTGATGGCCATCATGCCCGAAGAAAACATTAACGCTTCCTCGGCATTGTCCAGTTCCGCCAGGCGTCTCTCCGCCACCTTCTCTGTAGGGTTTCCGTATCTTCCGTACTCATAACGCTTTTTGTCATTCTTCGTGTAAGCTTCAATTTCCTTGCTGTCTTTAAAGGAATAGGTGGATGACTGAACAATGGGCGTGGTGATGGAATCGGCATAGCGTGCCCGATCCTCTCCCGCATGGATGGACTTTGTAAAAATGGATTGTGATTTATCTTTTTGGCTCATGGCTTCCTTTCAATAAAGCAATCAATTTGCGGATGAAAACTTGCTTTCAATGCCGCGCAGTATAAGAATAAGGCTCCGGTATGTCAATGGAGAATTTCAGGACAATTTCATGACGAATCGCCTCACAGGTATTGACATTTCCCTTTTTAATCTCTAGATTGAAGGAAATACATGCAAGGAATATGAAGTTATGCCGATTTACGAATATCAATGCGATAAATGCAAAAAACAATTCGAAGTGGTCACGCTGAGCCTCAGCGAAAAGCCGAAAGCCGTCTGCCCGAAATGCAAGTCTAAAAAAACCAGTAAAATGATGTCCAGGGTCGGAAAAGGTAAATACTCCTCCATGAATTCGGGCGGTTCCGCAAGCAGCAGCACCTCCAGCAGTTCCAGTTGCTCGTCATGTTCCTCATCGAACTGTTCGTCCTGCGGACATTAAGTTCGATCAATATACGGCCGGGCCGGTGATCAGCGGCACGACGCCTACGCTATCGGGATCAACAATATAGGTTTTCGTCTCGGCAACAAGAATATTCCGGATGGAAATGATAAAAAGAAGCGTACTGCCTGCGATCATAAAGTCGGCGACAGTGCTATTCAAAAACCTGAATATTCCCATGCCCACGACAACAAAAGCGATCGCTACCAGCAACGCCGTGACCATCGATTATTGAAAATTATTTCGGTTTGGGCAGCGAATTCACCGGTTTTCCCGGTGCTGAAGAAATCACATCTTTCCCGAATATCCAGAAATAAATAGTCCCGATAAGTCCGCAAGCGAAGGCCGTAAAGAAGTTGATCTGTGGCGACATTTGCCAGAGGAAGGCTCCGCCAAAAGCGCCGATGGAGACAATGATATCACGAAGCAAATAGTACAGTCCAAACATTCCGGCCTTTTT
>JANYAF010000154.1 GCA_025355175.1 Deltaproteobacteria bacterium
TATATATGGGGTGAGTGAAGGGATTTGAACCCTCGGCCTCCGGGGCCACAACCCGGCACTCTAACCAACTGAGCTACACCCACCATTTTCGCTTTGGTGCGCCTGGAGGGATTTGAACTCTCGGCCAACGGATTAGAAGTCCGTTGCTCTATCCAGCTGAGCTACAGGCGCATTATTAATCCTGCACCAAAAAAGAAGTAGCCTAATAGCCCCTCTTCCTTTTTTTGTCAAGGTCTAATGCTAAAAGTTATTTTACCTGACATAGCCGGCGATGCCTTCAAAGCGGTACCCTCTTCTCTTGCCGGTCGCGCCTTTAGGATTTGTTGAATAATAATGTTTTCCGGTTGACGGGTTAAACCAACGATACAGCTCCCGCGTATTTGTCATGCGCGATGTCGCAATATTACCAATGATACCTTCGTAAATATAACCGTCCAGCTTCCTGCCGCCACCGGTCCGGTCATAATGGTAAAAATGATCCTTGAGGAGAGGGTTATACCAACGAAAAAAACTCGTCGTGCCGGGTGTTTGCGGCGCAAAAAGTCTAAAGGCGATACCCTCTTTCAGGTAACCATTCTGAATCAATCTTGTGGATTCCGCCTGGGGATCCGCTGTAAACAGACTGTCAAGATCTTTTGAATATAAAAAAACGTCAATAACTTTATGCCCCGAATCGGAAAGCACATCAACAAAGACTTCCGCGATTTCTTCTCCAACATTTGATTTAAAGACGATCTGGTCGCCGTAATAACCGGGAGCAAGATAGGACGTATCTACTTTAACATTAATATAGTCCGTTTCACTCATGGTTGTGCCGGAATTGGGAAAGACCGTGATCCAGCCCTTGGGCCCGCGCTTGATTTCCTTACCGAATACTTTGACGCCCTCCAGTTCCAAGCTACCTTCTCTGATCACGATTGTAACGGCATGCGGACCGTCTGTCAGTCCCTGGGCAATTCGTAATTCCTTCTTTTCCCATTCACGGGATAATACGTCCGGTAGGTTCAGCGTTACGTCATTAAGATAGATGGAATATTTGTCATCTTCCGTATGGGACTGTAAGAAAACACTGATACCGGTTCCATTAAACCGAAATTTGATAGCGCTTGCAGTACCTTTACTTAAGGGGTATCCGTTTTTTTCCGTCCATTTTCCGATCAATTCCAGGGAATCTTTCAGATGTTCGGGAATAACGTATTTCCCTTGTTCCGGCGGTTCTTCGTTATGAAAAGAGAAGTATCTTTCTTTTTGCAATTCCTTCATGAATTCAGTTGACTTGGCTTGTGACGGGAAGACTGACCATCTCAACATTTCCCTGCCCTTATTGGTCAGCTCTATTCTTTTTGATATTGTTTTACTCGGCAATTGCGCGCCCAAATCCAGACGCTGCGGATTTAAACTAATGGACGGAATATCCTGCAGCGCATGAATTCGGAAATCCACAAATATGGTTCTTTGACCTCCGGTTGACGTCAGCCTGATTGCTTTTCGGTACTGGCCGGCTTTTAAGTCTTTTTGGCAGATGAACTCTTTTCCCGCGGCTTCCAGTTTCATGCTGGTCCGATAGGTGGGAATTCTTGATTTTTCCCATAAAGAATTCACATTGCTTTCAGCGACCTTCAATTCCAAACGCAGATATATCGGTTCATTGAATACCGTCCCTCTAAGTGTTTTACCGGCAACAATCTCCCATCCTTCAGGACAGGATGTGGACCATTCTATTACTCCCGGTGCAATATTCTTTACTCCAAATTCTCCAAAGGCTGTTTCACCCGGTTTGATTGATCCCAGATCAATTTCCCGCGGCGTGACCGTGAGAACAGGACGCTGTTCCTCCTTATTTATGTTTTTTGAATTGGCGATGCCCGAAGGATGCTGTTGGTTTGTTTTATAATCTGAACCGGGTTGTGCATAAGCATTGAATGAGCAAAAAAACAAAACCGTAAACATGGATATAAAATAAATAAATTTTTTAAACATGGTTCCCTCTTAAAAATGAATTAAGGCTTACTATCGCAAAGATGAACTTTACGCAATAATTTTAAAACACTTGACAGAGGTACTGAAGAAGATGTACGTTCCCAAAAATTTTCAAGACACCCGCTAAAAAATGGGAGCTGATACAGATACCCTGTCATTGTTATCCTATGAATTATGAAAATTTAAAATACTGGATGGCTTTAAAGTCCATTGATGGAATCGGTAACGCGTCGTTTCAACCGCTGCTGGATCATTTCCGCTCTCCGTCCGCTGTTTTTTCGGCAACCATTCACGATCTTTCCGCAATTCCCGGAATAAGTAAAAAGAGCGCGGCAGCCATCGTTTCATTTAAGGATTGGGACACAATCCTTCGTCAACTGGATATGCTTGAGAAAACAGGAATTCATATTATTACCTGTCTGGATGAACTTTACCCGCGAAATCTTCTTAATATTTATGACCGGCCTGTCTTTCTTTACGTTTTGGGTCATCTGGAAAAAGATGATATCAATCTCGCCATTGTTGGTTCGAGAAATGCCAGTACCTACGGCAGATATACGACGGACAGAATCAGCCGGGAACTTGCACTCAGAGGCATTACGATTGTCAGCGGCATGGCGCGGGGCATCGATTCCTGCGCGCATCGCGGCGCGCTGGCCGCACAGGGACGCACGATTGCCGTTCTGGGCAGCGGTCTGGATGTGATTTATCCGCCGGAAAACAAAAAATTATTTGCTGATATTTCTCAAAATGGTGCGGTAATCTCAGAATTTCCGCTGGGAACTCAACCTCTCTCTTATCATTTCCCGGCACGCAACCGTATCATCAGCGGTTTGTCCTACGGTGTTGTCATTGTCGAAGCCGGAGAGAAAAGCGGCTCTCTCATCACGGCCAGACTGGCAATGGAACAGGGGCGTGAGGTTTTCGCGATTCCCGGCATGATTGATTCCGCTTCCTCTCGCGGCACCAACAGCCTAATCAAGCAAGGGGCCAAATTAATAGATAACATCGACGACATTCTAGAGGATATTCTCCCTCAACTGGAACGATCATTCGCACAGCCGACACGCCGAGAGCAGGAGATAGTTTCCCCGGGCGCTTCACTCGCAGACGTTGCAGGAAACACAGATTCACTCCGTCCCATTGATCAGAGGATATTGAGGACTCTGTCTCAGAGAAAGATGCATGCCGACGATATTATTGTAGACACAGGCTTGCCTCCTGCTGATGTGTTAAGCACGCTGATTACATTAGAATTGAAAGGGATTATTTTACAACATCCGGGAAAATTATTTTCTCTCAAGGAATAGTGAAACAAGAAAAAGCTTTACAAATGCAATTTGACCGACTATACGGTGCGGCGAAATGTAAGGAGTTGTTATGGCAAATTCATTAATTGTCGTGGAATCTCCCACGAAAGTTAAAACAATAAAAAAATTTTTGGGCAAGGATTTTAATGTGGTCGCTTCCATGGGACATATCAAGGATCTGCCGAAAAGCACGCTGGGCATCGATCTCACAAAGGATTTTGAACCCACCTACGATATCATTGAAGCCAAGAAAAAGACTATTGATGAATTGAAAAAAGCGGCCAAAACCGCCGAAAATATCTATCTGGCGCCTGACCCGGACCGCGAAGGGGAAGCCATCGCCTGGCATATTTTCGATGTTATCGGCGCGAAAAAAAATAAAAATATCTATCGTGTTCTTTTTAATGATTTAACAAAGAACACCGTATTGGAAGCCATCAACCATCCGCTTCAACTCGATTTTAACAAATATGAAGCGCAACAGACGCGCCGTATTCTAGACCGGCTGGTCGGTTACCAGATCAGCCCGGTTCTGTGGGACAAAGTCAAAAGAGGCCTGAGCGCCGGGCGTGTACAATCCGTCGCCGTACGGATGATTTGTGACAGAGAAGATGAAATCAATAAATTTGTGCCGGAAGAATACTGGAATCTGGTGGCACAGTTTGAAGGTAGCCATCCGCCGCCTTTTGAAGCGAAGCTGCTTAAGAGTGACGGCAAGAAAGCAAAGGTCGTAAACGGTGAGCAATCCGCAAAACTGGCCGCCGAAATTAAAAAAGCTTCCTTTATTGTCGAGAAGCTGGAGAAAAAAGAGCTCAAGCGCTCAGCCCTTCCGCCTTTCACGACCAGCAAGCTGCAGCAGGAAGCCTCCCGCTGGTTGAGATTTTCAGCAAAGAAAACGATGAGCGTCGCTCAAAAATTATATGAAGGCATTGAACTGGGCAAAGAGGGATCAGTCGGTCTCATCACGTACATGAGAACCGACTCTTACCGCATCGCCGACGAAGCCCTGGCCGCCGTGCGGGATTACATCAAAGACAATTATTCGTCCGATTATCTGCCGTCGAAGCCGCACACCTACAAGACCGCGCAAAAAGCACAAGACGCGCACGAAGCGATCCGTCCATCCTCTCTGGCATACAAGCCGCAAGACATTAAAGAATATTTATCCAATGACCAGTTTAGGCTCTATCAGCTCATCTGGAACCGCTTTGTCGCCAGCCAGATGAATCCGGCGATTTTTGATCAGACCACGATTGATATAGCCGGCGCCAATTGTATTTTCCGCGCCCAGGGACAAGTGTTGAAATTCCCCGGCTTCACCATTGTCTATACGGAAGGCAAAGACGAGAAAGAAGATGAAAATGGCGTGGATAAACTTCTTCCGGACGTAAAGGAAAATGAAAAATTAAAATTATTGAATCTGAATACGGACCAAAAGTTCACGCAACCGCCGCCGCGTTTTTCGGAAGCCTCACTGGTACGGGAACTGGAAGAAAAAGGCATCGGCCGCCCCAGCACCTACGCGGCGATTATTTCCACGATTCAGGATCGTGAATATGTCCGTCTGGATAAGAGCAAATTTTCCCCCACGGAATTAGGAACGGTTGTCACGGAGCTGTTAGTGAAAAGTTTTCCCACTGTGCTGGACATGACTTTTACGGCGGATATGGAAAACAAGCTCGATGCCATTGAAGGCGGCACCAGCAAACGGGTTGATACCCTCAAAGAGTTTTACAGACTCTTCGCAGATGAACTGAAAAAAGCAAAAGATGAGATGAGAAATGTTAAGCAGGAAGAAACACCAACGGATCTCATCTGCGACAAATGTAACTCACCCATGGTAATCAAATGGGGGAAAAATGGACGCTTTCTGTGCTGTTCCAAATATCCCGAGTGTAAAAACACCATGAATTTCACGCATGATGAAAATGGTAAGGTAAAACACGTGGAGACACAAACAACGGACATTCAATGCAACAAGTGCGGTAAGACCATGCTGGTCAAAGAGGGGCGCTTTGGACAGTTTCTGGCCTGTTCGGGTTATCCGGAATGCAAGAATACCATGAACGCCGCAAAAAATGAAAACGGTGAAATCATCGCACAGGAAGCACCGACAACCGATGAAGTTTGCGAATTGTGTGGTAAACCGATGGCTGTCAAACGCGGCCGCTACGGTCAATTCCTGGGCTGTTCCGGTTATCCCGAATGCAAAAATATCAAAAAAACACCTAAAAATAAGTCAGGTGAATAAAATCGCTGACGTCATCATCATCGGCGGCGGCCTGGCTGGCTGTGAAGCGGCCTGGCAACTTCTGCGACGCGGCCATGTGGTTCAGCTTTTTGAAATGAAGCCGCAGAAGTTTTCTCCCGCCCATAAAATGGAACACCTGGCAGAACTGGTTTGCAGCAACTCGCTTAAATCCAACAGTCCCGACAGCGCCCCCGGCCTGCTCAAAGAAGAACTGCGCAGGCTTCACTCCCTGATCCTGTATGTTGCCGATCAAACAGCCGTTGCGGCAGGCTCCGCTCTGGCTGTGGATCGCATGGAATTTGCCCGTAAAGTTGAAGCAGAATTATTACAGCAAAAGAATTTTACACTGAGCCGGATGGAAATCACCGAGATACCTGCTGATGCTTTAACCATCATTGCCACAGGTCCTCTTACTTCCGACGCGTTGGCTCAGTTCATTCATGCACTGCTCGACGGTTCTTATCTTTATTTTTATGATGCCATCGCACCGATCGTGGAAGCTGATTCCATCAACATGGATAAGGTTTACTGGGCATCGCGCTACGATAAAGGCACGCCCGACTATCTCAACTGTCCGCTTTCCGAAAAAGAGTATAAACGATTCCGGCAGGAATTGCTGACGGGTGAAAAAGTTGCCGCCAAATCGTTTGAAGAAGTAAAACATTTTGAAGGCTGCCTGCCCATAGAAATAATGGCTGCGCGTGGTGAAGATACGCTGGCCTTCGGCCCGATGAAACCGGTGGGATTGATCAATCCGCATACGGGCGCCATGCCTTACGCCGTTGTTCAACTGCGCCGGGAAAACAGTTCCGGCAGCCTTTTCAATCTGGTCGGCTTTCAAACCAAACTGACATGGCCCGAACAGGAACGAATCTTCCGTCTGATTCCCGGTCTGGAAAATGCGCAATTCGCCCGCATGGGAAGCATTCATCGCAACACTTACATTAACTCCCCTTCCCTGCTGCAACCCTCCCTGCAAATGAAAATGGATCCAAATATTTTCTTTGCCGGTCAGATTACCGGTGTGGAAGGTTACATGGAATCAACAGCCATGGGGCTTTGGGCGGGATTAAACGCCGCGTCAGTCCTTGAAGGAAAACAACTCCAACCGCCTCCGGTAACCACCGCCATCGGCGCGCTCCTGCACTACATTACATCTCCAGGATCAGCAAAGAACTTCCAACCTATGAACATCAATTTCGGAATTCTCGAACACTTGCCTGTGAAAAGAATGAAGAAAAGAGAAAAGCATATTTTATGCGTCAAGCGCGCTTTGCAGGATATGAGCATTTGGACGCAGAGCCAGAATTTAAGCACATAAGTCTGCGTACGTTTATATATAGATATGGTTTAATATAAATTATTTACCGGTATCGTTTTCTTCCTCAACCGGCGATATTTCCTGTCGGTGTACCGCCAGATCGCGAGGCGCATCCACACCGACACGGATATATTTCCCCTTCACGTCTAGAATTGTTACCTTGATATCATCGCCAATAGTAATTGATTCACCCTGTTTTCTTGTTAGAATAAGCATTTTTCTCCTGAATATGATTACCTAAAATTTCCTTTCTTTCAGCCGGCTGAAACCCGATAAGGCATCGTAACGAAAATGACATTAAGGCCGTCTTCCATGGAAAATCGGACCCGCGCTGAATATTTTTTTAAAATTATAAGCGCCAGTAAAACACCTTTTTCCGTTTTTGCATCCGCCGGTTCCACTGCATCGTTCTGAAAATAATCATTGACAATATTCATATCATTCTCGGCCACGGATTCACCGGAACATTTTATGACTATAAAAATATTTTCACTATCCTGTTGTGTTGTCAGAAAAAATTCCTTGCTTTCGCTGCTTAAAGCCTTGGACATGGCAAAACGGATTAACCGCCAGAAGACCAAGGATAATTCAGCCTTATTTGCTTTAAAATCCGGCATATTGATGTTGAGTTGTACATTTTTTGTTATTCCATGTTTAAATTCCAGATAGAAATCGGCAAAACGCATTTCCGCCGCTAATAATTGAGAAATATTAATGTATTCAAGATCTTTGGATGCCAACGCGTAAAATTTCCCGGATGCGTCGCGGAACATCCCAAAAAAAGAATCCGATTCCTTATTGACGGACCCGATATCATTCTTGATACGCTGCAATTCATCTTGCAGAGTGACGGCAACCTCAGGGTATTGCTCATGAATTTTCTTAACGGTGTCATCGATGTGCCGTTGCAGGAGATTGGAACGCCCCATAATAGCATTTAAAGGATTCGCAAAATTATGCAGGACACCGGGTAAAAGTTCGCGAATAAATGTGGACGTAAAATCGTCCTCCAATGCCTGATAAATTTTGTCTTTTTCCATGCTCATCTCCATGTGTTTTATAATGTTCAGCCGGACGTTCTGAAATCGCGCACGGATAATTGCATCATAAGGCAAATTCCCGTCGCCGACGATAAGGTCTTACTCACGTTCTTTCTAAAATTCAACTTTCAATGGTAGATCATGTTCCTTCCAGCTTCTGCCGATATATATAAAAGGATGAAGCGCAAATCTCTTAATGCCCTTGCCTGTTTTCCTGAACGTTAAGGAAACGCTTGCCGTCTCACTGGAATTCAACATCAGGCCTTGCGTCCCCGTGTTCTGACTGGTGATGGTTCGAGAGCCTTTGACAAATACAACTTTATTAACATTATGGTTTTTACCATTCTGATCGGTTAATTTTGATTTTGGCCAGCTCACATAGTCGTCATAAAGGGCTACGCTTTTGGCCACGCCTGACGTATTACGCATGCGGACGGATAGAATCGTTTCCGCACCAGATCTTTTTACTCCGGCCAATGTAAATTCAATCCCATCAGCTTTCACCGATGAGGACTTGACCGTTTCTTCATAACTGTCATTTTTTTCTTCAGCCTTGCTTGCGGCAGCGCGGGTTTCTTCGGCTTTTGCTTCAGCTTTCTGGGCGCGTGTGGCTTTCGCCATCCTGGCCGATGACGATGATTTGGAGAGAACGGCATCGGGTGGAGATTTATCCTGTGAACGGGGAATCAGAAAAAATCCGGCGGCAACCAGAATAATAATGGCAAGGGGAACGCCGATCAGAAGCATTTTTTTCATCGAGCTTCTTTTCGCGCCCGCATCCAACACTTGTCCGGCATCAACTTCGACAAAAAGCGGTGTTTCTATTGCGGAGGACGTTTCAGGCTTTGCGGAATTCGGTTCTGTCTTTTTTACAAGGTAGTGAGAGCTAGAAGTGGGCAACAGGCCTGCATTTTCAACGGCATAAATGTCGTGTTCACGGATATGCTTATCCGCTTTAGCGCCCTTATACTGAAACAGTTTTGCGTATTCCTGCGAAAGACAGGATACGATATCATAATAAGAACGGGATACGAGCAACTGCCCCGGTTCCGCGAAACTCATGATACGTTGCGCCACATTGATGCCATCGCCAATCAGGTTCATCTGTTTATTGATGTCTTTTAAAATTTTTACCGGACCGAGATTGATTCCCATACGAACGCGCAGATCGCTTTTTTCCTGTTCGATATTTAAAGCATCGCGAATACTCATCGCCACGAAAAGAGCGTCTTCCGGATCGCTGAGGAAACCGATAGCGGCGCCGTCTCCGGTATCGAGAATAATGCGATCACTGATCGAGATATCTTCCAGACTTTCGGCCAAAATGTCGTTGAATCGCTCTTTCAGTCTCATTTGCTCATCGACAGGCTTCTTGGAATATTCAACAATATCTAAAAAAACCACGCTGCAAATAAAAGTCCGATTGGTGCGGAGTCTTGTATCATCGGCTCCCGTTGAATCGCTTGCCATTATAACCTCTCGATATGCTTACATTTATTTCTTATTATAAACAGATTTTTTTAATAATACAAGGAGTAAATCTGGGCGGGTCGGCGAGTTGCCCGGCCTTTGTCCTGAGCACTGGACAAGTTCTGATCATTCCAGAGTGGCGTTTATATTTTCTCTGCATCCGAATTATTTTCCTGATAAGTTTTATAAATTTCCCGGAAGCGTTCGTTAGGGATAAAGCCAGCAGCGTCGGAGGAGAGTTCCGGCTTAATCCTTTTCACAAAATACATTTCCACTGCTCCCTTATTTTTCGCTATGATTTGTCCGCGGGCTTCGGTTTCAAATAAATCTTTTATCCGGACATACGTTGATTCGGAAATGTTTACCCGTCCCTTCTTCCCGGAAGATTCCATCCGGCTGGCCAGGTTCACCGAATCGCCCCAGACATCATAGACAAATTTCTTTTCACCCACAACACCGGCCATCAACGGCCCTGTATTGATACCGATTCGAATTTCAAATACCGGACGGCCTTTGCATGCCTTGTCCTGATTAATCTGTTCAACAAAAGATTGGATTTCCAGAGCGCCAAGTACGGCATCAATTTCATGGGTGTTGTTGATCACGGGCACTCCCCCTGCGTACATATAGGAGTCGCCGATGGTCTTGAGTTTTTCCAGGCCGTATTTGTCCATCACCCGATCAAATCGTGAAAATGCTTCATCGAGTTCACGAACAAGTTGATCGGGTGTAAGCTTTTCCGTAATTTTAGTAAAACCGACAAAATCAGTGAAAACAATCGTTGCGGATTCATAAAATACGGGCTGAACATAACCCTGATCTTTTAGTTCCTGAGCAACGGCGGGAGGCAGAATATTGAGCAACAGCTTATCGATTTTTTCTTTATCGGATATTAATTCGCTGCTCTGCTGTTCTATTTTCTTCGACTTCAGCCAGCTTGTGTACCGCGTGTTACCCAGAAGATAAATAAAGAGAATGGCGACAACAACTGCACTCAGCAAATCATGAAGGCTGTAACGGGCATTCACCGTTTGAAAGGACATTCCCTTAAAATAACCGACAACGAAAAATGTGGTCAGCGATGCGGCAAGGACCATCAAAGCGTCTTGCCTTTTAACGGGTACGACGGCCAGCAAAGTCAGGATAAAGATGTTCCCTCCCATGTAAACAGGATCGGCTTTGGTCAGAGCGGTTATCAATGCGCAGGAAATCGCCAGGTAGGCGCCGATGATATTGAGAAACAGCAGATTGCATTCGGGAAACCGTCGGGACATATACAGGATAAATATTATCAGGCTGACAACGGACAGGCCAATACGAATTAAAGGGAGAAGCGGTTCCTCGGGATGAAGCTGGCCATCCAGGTGAATATAAGGCAACCAGGCTACCGTTGTAATGAGCGAAGCAAAAAAAAGAATCCGGCCGCACTGATAATTTAGCTCCTTAGAAAAAGTTGACGGGTATTCCGCGCGTTCACTTTCAATAACAGCGGAAGCACGCAATCGTCCCAGTAATCTACGTATAACAGCCACATCATCCTCCTTCTTTATCTTTCCCTCAGTCCGTCAGAACATGTGGGTTATGGAGTGTGATATCCAGTTTTCGCTCGCGGCAACCTCTTGATGATGAAGTAATTTCCAATGAGATGATAATAGTCTTTTTACGCTTGATTATATTCTTCAAAAATCATTGTGAAGACAGCGCGCCCCTGAGTAGCGGAGCGCAGGTCGGTGGAATAGCCAAACATGGCTTTGAGCGGCACCTTGGCTTTGATTTCAGAAACGGGGCCTTTAGGATTGACCGCTTGAATTTCACCGCGCCTAGCATTGATATCACCGATGACGTCACCCATAAACTCGCTGGGCGTGATGATATCCACCATCATGATCGGCTCAAGCATGACGGGATCGGCCGTCATGCAGCCGTCACGAAACGCCGTGGCTGCGGCAATCTTGTAGCCCTGCATGGAGGATTCGCCGTCACGATAGGCGCCGCCAATCAACCTGACGCCGACGTCGATGACCGGATAGCTATTGAGCACGCCGCTCATCATCGCTTCCCGGAGACCTTCTTCAATCGCTTCATGATACTCCATGGGAATTATTTCTTCGGATAGTTGATTGACGATCTCGTTTCCCATGCCCCGTTTACGCGGCACAAGCTCGACGCGGACCTGACCAAAATGTTTCTTCTCGCCCAGCTCTTTTTCGAAAACGCTTTCGATTTCGATTTGCTTCTGAATCGTTTCGCGGTAAACGACACGCGGCCGGCCGACATTAACGCGTGCATTGAATTCCCGGCGCAGCCGATCCACAATAATTTCCAGGTGCAGCTCGCCCATGCCGGAAATCACGGTCTGCGCGGTTTCATCCTCATACTTGACCCGCAATGTCGGATCTTCATCCGTCAGTTTGATGAGCGCCTGGGCCAGCTTTTCCTGGTCGGCGGGCGTTTTGGCTTCAATCGCCTGGCTGATCACCGGTTCGTAAAATTCCATTTGCTCCAGGATGATCGGATGCGCTTCATCGCAAAGGGTATCGCCGGTGGTCGTTTCCTTCAATCCCAGGACAGCAACCAGCTCACCTGCAACCGCCTTGTCAATTCTTTCCCGTTTGTTGGCATGCATGCGCAGAAGTCTGGCAACTTTCTCTTTCTTCTTTTTGACAACGTTGTATACTTCATCATTGGCGGAAATCTGACCGGAATAAATTCGCAGATACGTCAGTTTTCGGCCTTCATCAAGCATGATTTTGAAAGCCAGTGCCGCCAGCGGTTCCTTATCTGAACTGTGGCGGATCTCTTCTTGCTTTGTTTTCGGATTGATGCCTGTAACCGGCGGAATATCCTCCGGAGACGGCAGATAATTGATCACGGCGTCCAGCACCGGCTGGATGCCTTTATTACGAAGCGCCGCGCCGCACAACACCGGCACAATTTTTAAAGCAATCGTCGCCTTACGCAACGCCGAATTAATCTGTGCTGCCGATAGTTCCTCCCCGGCCAGATATTGTTCGGCCAGATCGTCATCATAGTCCGCCAGCGTCTCGATCATTTTCCCCCGCTCATGCGCAGCGGCATCAGCAAGCTCTTTCGGTATATCGCTTGTCGTATATTCCGCTCCCTGAGAGCCCTCATCCCAGATCAACAGTTTCCGGTTAATCAGATCAATTGCCCCGCGGAATGTGTCTTCGCTCCCCACAGGAATCTGAATCGGCACAGGTGTGGACCGAAAACGTTCGCTCATCATATGGATGACATGAAAATAATCGGCGCCGATGCGATCCATTTTATTGATAAACGCCACCTTGGGAACCTCGTATTTGTCCGCCTGGTGCCATACGGTTTCGGACTGCGGCTCAACACCGCCGACTGCGCAGAAAACAACAACTGCGCCGTCGAGCACGCGCAGGGATCGTTCCACTTCAATCGTAAAATCCACATGCCCGGGTGTATCAATGATATGAATTTCAGTGTTCTTCCAGGTACAGGTGGTCACCGCGGACGTAATGGTAATGCCTCTTTCCTGTTCTTGAGGCATCCAGTCCATGACCGCTTCGCCATCATGGACCTCCCCCATTTTATAGGATTTGCCTGTATAAAAAAGGATTCTTTCACTGACGGTTGTCTTGCCCGCATCAATATGAGCGACAATACCAATATTGCGTGTTCGTGATATTTTGGATTTCAGCGCCATAAATATATTAGTTGCGCTCCTCTTTGACCGGCGCGAAGAGATCGGGGTCCGGCCTGAAGGAATTAACAGTGGAAACATGACCTTTGATCGACGGTAACTCTTTTCCTTCAACAAGTATCTTCACCGTTTTAATGGCCGGAATATTGGCGGTCAATGTATTGGTCAATGAATAAATGGTGACCATCTCCGCGGTGGAACCGCCCGGATGGTCTTTTGTCAGATTGGCGCTGAAGTTAACCTGCGCCATGCCGTCTTTATCCAGCTTAACATTCCTGAGCGCAACACGAGCGGGAAAGGTATTGACATTGCCAGTCTTGGAACCCTCCAAGAGCGCCTTAATCACTTCTTTTGCCTGCAAACCAGCATCTTCTTCTTTGTAAATATGGCGTTTCTCGGCGATCAGAAAGCGCTCCTGGGGATCTGAAAAGTAGATTTCAGCAATTCTTTTCTCCTTCTTTTTTAAAGCTTCCATATCAACGGGCGGAAATAAAGCGTTAAACAAGATGACAAAGAAAAGCACCAGCAATAAAACAACACCGCTGATGATAGCGACCAGGTAAACAACCCGGGTGGATTTCTTTTTTTTCCGGTCTTTGAAATTCTCAGACCGACGCTGCTTTTTTGTGGACATATACGATAACTCCTCTTGAAAAAAACTGCGCCAATCTAGGGTATTTTTCTTTTACTGTCAAGCACAACAAGCTGGGCCTGTTCAAGAACGTTCGCTTTCCCTAAAGCATGAAGATGATTTCTTATCCTGACGAAAAAAAGCCCGCGGAAAAACGCGCGGGCTTTCTGGCAAACCAGGTTCAACGGTAAAACGCATTTAAAAATTTTCAGCCAATACTTCGTAATAGGACTGCGGATGCCTACAGGCCGGACATTCCTTGGGCGCTTCTGGTCCTTCATGCACGTAACCGCAGTTAATACAGTGCCATTTGGCCGTCGCCTTCTTATTAAACACTGCGCCGTCGGCAATATTCGCGACAAGTTTGCGATACCTGTTTTCATGAAACATTTCAACTTTTGCTATCTGCTCAAATGAGTGCGCCACATCGGGAAACCCTTCCTCTTTAGCGACTTTGGCAAAGTTCGCGTAAAGAGTGGTCCATTCCATATTTTCACCGGCCGCCGCCGCTTCCAGATTGCTTTTGGTATCCCCGATAGCACCGGCGGGATAGGCGGCGATAATTTCAACTTCACCACCTTCAAGATATTTGAAAAATATCTTGGCATGTTCTTTTTCGTTTTCCGCCGTTTCCAGGAAAATGTGTGAAATCTGTTCAAAGCCCTCTTTTTTAGCTGCGCTGGCAAAGTAGGTATAGCGATTTCTTGCCTGTGACTCCCCGGCAAAAGCCGCCAGCAGATTTTTTTCTGTTTTTGTCCCTTTAATTGATTTAGCCATCATTTATCTCCTTTCGTTGTCAAATAATAATGATTAAACTTTTAATGTCAAATTTATGCAGAATTTAGTTAATTTTTAAATCATATTGTAGTATGGAAAAGCAACATTCTTTATAATATATTACTTTTATACTGATGTGGAGCAATTTTATTGATAAGTAAGGAGGAATAAAAGTTATGGCAACAGTAATGCCGGAAGGCGAAAATATTCAGAAAGCAATTAAATGGATTTCCGCCAGCCTGGAGGACAGCGCCGCTCAGCCGATGCACATGTTAATCGAAAAGGCGGTGTTTAAATTTGATTTGTCCCCCAAGGATACGGAATTCCTGATGGGATTTTTCCGTAATCACAAAAAATAAGAGCTACTCTGCCCAGGGGGTGTTTCATGCATCTCATAGTGCACTCCCGGACAGCCAACGCTACAGTCTGATTCAGGAATTAAAAATCCTGACGGCTCCACCAGGGCGATATGGTCAAGACTCCTCTTCGGCTTATCGTCCCGTTCAATCAGTCTTGCCCGAATGCCCTCGACATATCAGGATGCCGGGTAATGAATTTGGCAGCCTTTAGTTCGGCGGCAAATACGTTCGCAGTGGAATAAAGCGTATTTTTCTATTTCTTCAGCAAATCACGAATTTCCGTGAGTAGTACCTGATCTTTCGTTGGAGGGGGTGGCACCGCCGCCTCTACCTTCTTACTCTTCATGATCATACCCAGAAATTTGACAATAAAAATATACAAAGCCAGGGCAACAATCAGAAAGTTGACGATTTCTCCAATAAATAGTCCATAGGGAATTTCCTTGCCGTTTACCACCCACTTCCAAGCCAGATAACCCTGCTGGCCGGGCATAATCAAACTGATCAACGGCATAATGATGTGTTTAACAAGCGAATCGATGATTTTACCAAACGCAGCGCCAATAATAACACCGATGGCCAGATCCACCACATTACCCTTTAATGCGAAATTCTTGAACTCCTCCAACACTGACGATACTTTTTTCTTGGGATCCATGTCCTCTCCTTCCAACGTTTTTTATTATTGAATCTTAGACATTTCCTCATAAACCTTTAAATCAATCACGCTAAAGAAGCTGTCATATTGCTCTTTTCCTAGCAGGCGGCGCAGTTCCCAGCCTTTTTTTGTTTTCTTCTCCGTCGTCACGATGAGGCTCACTTCGCATTCTTTCCAATTGAGCCTTTTCACACTGGCCGTAGTTTTTGTCCGCCAATTATCCGAAACCACAAAATCCGAGTCAACCCGGTTATTCTTTTCGTCTATGATGACATTGTTGCCGATGCTTTTTTCTTTTAAAACACTGGCAATGGCCTTGAGAATAATTTTCTCTCTGGCTTCGTAAATATGGGTGTGCTCATCGGGTTTTGATATGACCGTCATACCAAACTCCGTAGCGCAAGATATAAGATGAATGATGAGAAGCAAAGCAAAAGGCAAAAGAATTTTTTTTTTAATCATACCCTTCCCTTCATGACGATGATGTAATGCTAGCGGTTATTTCCGTTTATCCACCAATCACTCTTGTCCTTGAACCACCAGTGTGAAGAATCCGTTTGAATAATGCGGGCGGCCAGTTTTTCGCCTTCTTCCGTGGACAGCCTCTGGAGAGCATATTTTATCCATTCATCGGAATATTTATTGCCCAAATCACCATACTCCTTGAGCTGCAGAATCAGAGCGATTTGGTCAGCGTCGCGGGCGATCCTAGATTCCATTGTTTCTTTTGCGTTAAACTCTTCGATGGCCTGCCGGATATCGCCGCCGAAAAAAAGTCCTTCCGTTAATTCCCTGATGGCTTTGGCTTCATCGACTTCCACATATTTTTTATTGACATAGTTCATATCGCCCGTGCGCGCTTCCGGTAAATCGTGAAGAATGCACATCTTCAGCACGCGCAGTTCGTCCAACGAACTATTGAGCTTACACAGGGCGTAACCGATAAAAACCGTCCGCAAGACATGCTCCGCCACCGACTCTCTGCCGCTGCCCAAAAACTGGTAACCGCTGCGGGGCGTTTTGCAAAGCATTCCCACTTCAAACAAGAAATCAGCAATACTTTCCATTTTACCCCTTTTTCAGCACCTTGATGCGGTTGCCCATCATTTCCGACATTTTTCGGATTTGCATTTGCAAAGAAGCAATACTGTCCGGTCTTGAGCTTTCGATTTTATCGAGTTGCCCCTTCCAGTGTTCCAGAAGAGCAATCTCATTTTCCTTCAATTTCTTTTCAAACCGTTCCTGATACTCTTTGATAAAAGCGGCGGATGAATCCATCGGCGCCATTTTGCATCCTCCTTGATATCCTTACATGACTGCACGACATTATATCATTCACTCTTAAACATGCAATAAACAATTTATCAAATGATAATTTGACAGCCCTGTTTAAATACTATAAATAAACGCCACAAAAATAAAACAGATCGGTGTAAAAACTCTATGGGCTGCAAACCAAATCCCGAAGATATCGCCGGCGGGCAGGCAATTCTTGAAGGCGTCATGATGCGCCACGGCACTAAAATCGCCGCCGCGGTAAGACGACCGGACAAGGAAATCGTTTTTCAGGAGCGCGAATACATTCCGCTGACCAAACGCTATAAACCGCTGGGCTGGATGTTTATCAGGGGCTCGATCACATTGTTTGAAATGATGTTTATCGGCATTAAATGCCTGATGTTTTCCGCCGAAGTCGCTCTATCAGAGGAAGAAAAAAAACCACAGGGATGGGAAATGTATCTTTCATTCGTCGTCAGCTTTGCCATCGCCATTTTTTTCTTTGTCGTCGTGCCGGCTTTTTTCTTCACCAAGATAAAATTTTATATTGATAGCCTGATTCTTTTAAATATTTTGGAGGGCGGTATCCGTCTGGGCATGTTTCTTTGTTTTCTGTCCGCCACGCTCCTAATGGCTGATATGCGTCGCGTTTATATGTATCACGGCGCAGAACATAAAACCGTTTTCGCCTGGGAAGACGGCCAGGACCTGACTGTGGAAAATGTTAGAAAATACTCTACCCGCCATCCCCGCTGCGGCACCAGCTTCATTCTTTTTGTGATGATCGTTTCCATCCTGGTCTTTTCTTTGCTGGGACGACCGGACTTTCTGCACCGGGTTATTTATAAAATCTTGTTGATGCCGGTTATCGCCGGTATTTCCTATGAAGCCATTCGCTTTACCGGAAAGTATACGCGGTTCAAACTTGTGCAGATATTGAGCTGGCCGGGACTTGCGCTGCAAAGGATCACCACGCGGGAACCGGATGATGATCAAATTGAAGTTGCTATTGCCGCGATGAAAAAAGTTATTTAATCTTTTTCTCATTGATTTTTGCCGGATATTTGCCAAAGACTATTTATCGGCCGGTTTAAACCGTATTAGCATTGACTTTTCTAAACAGGTAACGTAACTAAAATAAATAGTGTTTTTTTCATCTTTGGGGGCCACAGACTAATGAGGAAGACCTTCTGGCGGGTTTGTATACTTTGCGTTCTCTCATCCGTCGTGCTGTTTTACTCACAGGCATTGTCCAGTGAAGACACGGCGCAACTGACGTTTAGAAAGACGGCCATTCCGAAAAAAAACTTTCAGACTTATACGGTTAAGGCATCGGCTGGCTCTCAACCCTATCAGGTTAAAAAAGGCGACAGTCTCATTCGAATCGTTCACCGCGAGCTTCATATAACGACCAACACACAGAAAACAATGCTTCTGATCAAATCATTGAACCCAGATATTAAGAACGCCCATAAGATCTTTGCCGGTCAGATGATTCGTCTGCCCGAAGGTCAACTCGCAGTAAAAGCCATTGGGGTCAATATCGCACCGCATAAGGAAATCTTGGTATCGAAACAAAAACCAGTTCAACCGGTAAAGATAGTCGAAGAAAAAGTCCCGGTCGTTTCACCTCAAGAGCAGTCCCCGGTCCAAGAGATAACGATCAGTGAAACGAAACGGTCAATCATTTTGCCTCCTGCCGCACGCCTGGCCGTCATCAAACATATCATCGCACAAATGAACGGATCCATGATCACCAACGGCAATTACTATATGCCGATCTCCAGAACCGAACAGCTTACGATTGACTGTTCCATCATTCCCGTTGTGGAGCTGGAAGACCGGACGATAATATTTCTTGATTTGAAAAACCGTTCCAATAATCATCTTAAAAATATGATCAGCGACCATTGGAGCAATTATCATTTAGTTAAAATCGACAATAAAGACGACGTCATCATCATGTTGAAAAAAATATTCAAAACCACCAATACCTACGAGATAACTAAAGCGAAGAAACCTTTTTCCCTGGGTTCGCTCCCTGTGCTGGAGGTCACTGTTGACTGGGTTATCGCCAAAAAAGGCGTAAAAACATCTTCATCCAAAACCCAGGGGTTACGATTTATTTACGCGAACAACGACTTGTTGCCGAAGGCTATCGTGAATTACGCGCGTCAACATTCCTTGATCATCACGGAAATTTCGCCGGAGAATGGCCTTACCGGGAAACCGGAAGAAATTTATTCACTGCCTTCCATGACGATTTTACCGACATTATCCGCTAAGAATTTCTCCCGGGCATTACTTTCTTATCTGGACATATCGGGGGAAACGGATGCCGATGTCAAAGTTTTCAATATTGCCGAGGACGGGTTTAATTTATCCATAAAAACAGATATCGTTGTTACGCATGGCGAAAAAAAGACTATTCTTTTCTCGCGCAATTTGCCGCCGCAATTTATCAACATTCTTGAAAAGGCCGGCAACGAACTCATCTTTATATCCGATCAGGACGAACCCACCAAACGCATGGAAAAGATTCTGCGCGGTTTTAATGTTGCCTTTACGTCCGGTTATTTTACTTTTTCCGGTTTGGATAAGAATCAACCTCCTTACAACTTGGGTTTTAGCGGCACCAAAATCAAAACCGATAAGGACATCTACGTTGTGAATTTTGACTTCAATCAGGAATTGCGCGGGTTGATGCAGAAAATATGGTCGGCAAATATTGTCCGATATTGAGCTTATAAAGAATAAAAAATGGTAAAAGCAATTGCCCTATTATCAGGCGGACTCGACAGCATTTTAGCCGTCAAGCTGGTTCAAAAACAAAATATCAACGTTTCCGGCCTGACCTTTACGACTCCCTTTTTTAACGCGATCAAAGCACAGGTGGCAGCCGATCAGATCC
>JANYAF010000194.1 GCA_025355175.1 Deltaproteobacteria bacterium
CCGACGAAAACACTACCCACCTTTATCCATTTTCAATTTTCAAAGAGCCATGACGCTATCGCAATGCCGGCACTTTCCGCCAGCTGCTGAAAAATACCGCACTCGACAATCAAATACAATATGGGTGGGCAAGACGGTTACCTTTCAATGATTCATAAAACAGCAGCTTGTGACATTTTGTCACGGACTCATCCGGCTATATGAAAGATATTCACAGGCGTAAAGAAGAGTCACCCGAAGGATGGGGGCAAATTGACACCCCCCTTCGCGCTCTTCATGGGCACGTGGATTGCGGCGTGCTCGGGGAGCCCGCCCTACGGTTATTGTTGCCCCTATGCGGGCGCGTGGATTGAACCCTCTCGGCGTGCTCAGGGGAGCCCGCCCTACACAGTTACGTCCCCTCGTGGGTTCGTGGATTGAATCGGGAGAAACAGGGTCGGCGAGGAAAACTCATACTTCAAGATCTGCCCCCATTACTCAAGTTTGCAATCAATATTAAAATAGGATAATAGAATCTCCAGATTAGCAGAATGCCAAGATAAACGAGTGTTATATGGCACATCACAATACGATCAAGGCTAACAGTTACAACAGTCTGGCTCAGAGATTAAATATATTTCCACAGGGTGCTCCGCCTACAGAGTTACTATTCAAAATCCTCAAAATTCTTTTTTCCGAAAGGGAAGCCAAGCTTGTTTCTCTCCTTCCCATCAAATCTTTTACGGATAAGAAAGCAGCCTCAATCTGGAAACTTAACTTAAGTGATGCCAGAGTTATCTTAAACGATCTCGCTGACCGTGGACTTCTTCTCGATTACGAGGAGGAGGGGAACACCACCTATGTTCTACCTCCTCCCATGGCGGGATTTTTTGAATTCTCCATGATGCGGTACAGAAAAGATATCGATCAAAAAGTCCTGGCAGAACTATTTTACCAGTACATGAATGTTGAAGAGGATTTCATAAAAGATCTGTTCCTGAACGGGGAAACTCAACTGGGAAGAGTTTTTGTAAACGAAGCTGTTCTGACCAATAATAATGCGCTTCATGTGCTGGAGTACGAAAGAGCATCGGATGTTGTAAAAACCGCTTCAGAAATCGGCGTTGGGGTTTGCTATTGTCGGCATAAGATGAAACATGTTGGCAAAAATTGCAGTGCGCCAATGGATATCTGCATGACGTTCAATGGTTCTGCTGAATCATTAATTCGTCATGGTGTTGCCAGAAAAGTCGATGCCGCTGAGGGGTTGGATTTACTCCATAAGGCTCAGGATTATAACCTTGTCCAGTTTGGCGAAAATGTTCAGGAGAAAGTAAATTTCATCTGCAATTGCTGCGGCTGCTGTTGCGAAGCATTAATTGCGGCAAGAAAATTTGGTTTTTTAAACCCCGTTCACACAACAAATTTTGTTCCGGAAATAATTGAAGAAAAGTGTACCGGGTGCGGAAAATGTGTATCACTTTGCACGGTCGCGGCCATGACGCTTGTCACCGCCAGTGATCCGCATCAACCGGGAAAAAAGAAAGCAAAGCTGAGTTTTGATCAATGTCTTGGTTGCGGAGTATGCCTTAAAGGCTGCAAGGTTGATGCCCTTCAATTGAAATCCCGTGCACAGCGGGTTATTACACCTGTAAATTCAGTTCATAGAATTGTGCTGATGGCCATTGAGCGAGGAAAGTTTCAGAATCTCCTGTTTGACAATCAGGTGTTATTAAGCCATCGGGCTATGGCGGCAGTGCTGGGTGTTATTCTTAAGCTTCCCCCCGCAAAACAGATATTGGCAAGCAAACAGTTTAAATCGAGGTATCTTTTAGCTTTGATAAAATATTCGAGTAGATAGTATAGTGCATCGTACTGCACGGCTTATGAGAGGGTATCCGGAAAAAAGGCCCATGAGGCGTAGGCGCATTAGCCTGGTCGCATCTTTAGTTTTGAAAAGTAAAGGAGGCAAAAAATGTGGAAGCATCTTTGTTTCAAACTCTCTTTCTTTCTGGTTTTGTTCCTTTTGCTGGGGGCTGCTAATCCTTCCGACGATCGCCGGGAAACCGGCGAATTGAAAAGCTATCAGGGTAAGGAGCTGGGATCGGTCAATGATTTCCGTGAAAACTCCATTGGCGGTGTCCGAAAAGTCGATCTGAAAAAATACCGGCTGCGCGTTGACGGTCTGGTCAAAAAACCGCTCTCCTATAGCTATCAGGAACTGAAAACTTTTCCGCGCCAGAAAAAATTAGTTACAACTCATTGCGTCGAAGGATGGCAGGTCACCGTTTTATGGGAAGGCATTCCCTTTAGTGAATTGATTAGCCGCGTCGGCGTAGATCCAAAAGTGAATACAATTATCTTTCACGGCGTGGACGGCTACACCACTTCATTGGAATTTAAAACCGTGGCCGACAAAAACATGCTGCTTGCGGATTCGGCCAACGGCATTCCCCTTCCGGCAAAGCTCGGGTTTCCTTTTATTCTGGTGGCCGAAGACAAGTGGGGTTACAAATGGGCCCGCTGGATAGAACGCATTCAGTTTTCCGATAAGGCTAATTTCCGCGGTTACTGGGAGCAGAGGGGCTATAATCAAAAAGGCGATATCTCCGGCTCGGAACTGGAAGACGATATCCGTAAGAAAAAATAAGGAAGTGGTTATCAGGTATTGATTAATGTTCTTGACACATTTAGGGCATTCTCATATATACTACTAATTAAATACAGTGCTTATGAATATTAGGCGTCCTGATATTCCAAGCAATCATCATTACAGAATGAACATTTGAGCAGGATATATGAATCAGCAATTTACCGATTTGATCCTTGTCGCCATCAAGCAAAGATTCTCCGACCTGCACATTACCGGTGGGTTCCCTCTGATTTTCCGCAGGGACGGGCTTATCCACTTTGATAACAGCATCAAATGGTCGTATTCGCAAATAGACGCTATGATCAAGGACATGCTGAGCGAAAGACAACTCCAGACTCTCCGGAAAAGATGGTCTGTCGATTTCGCCCTTTCTTTTAATCAAGTGCGTGTAAGAATCAATGCATTTTATACCACACGTGGACTGAGCATGGCCATCCGCCTTTTGCCGGCAACCATTCCCGAGGTCGTCTCCCTCAATCTTCATCCTTCTCTCAATCAGATTATGGAGCTGGATGCCGGCCTTATCCTTGTCTGCGGCAGCACCGGTTCCGGCAAAACGACCACCATAGCGGCCATTCTCGAAGAGATAAACCGTAACAGAGCCTCACACATCATAACAATAGAAGATCCTATTGAATACCGCTTCAAATCTAAAAAGTCTTTTATCGAGCAGCGTGAAGTGGGAGTCCATGTGCCTTCTTTCAATCAGGGGCTTCTTGATTCCCTGAGAGAAAATCCCGATGTTATTTTCGTAGGTGAGCTCAGAGAACCGGATACCATTCGGCTGACTCTCAACGCAGCTGCATCCGGACACCTCGTCTTTGCCACAATGCATGCCACTGATGCGGAAGATGCGATATACCGCATCAATAACTGTGTCGTCGCTGAAAACCAGGATGTTATCCGATATCAGTTTGCTTCTGCGCTTTCCTGGTTGATTGTTCAGCAACTTACCTTTGTCAAAAAAGCTGGTTTTCGTGTTCCCATGCTTTCCATCCTGAAGTCAATACCTTCCGTCCAGAGCACTATCCGCGACAACAAACTGACTCAACTGGAAACAATCATGCTGACCAGCCGTAATGAGGGTATGTTCACGATGAAACTATATGAAAATGAATTCCTCAATAACCGTGCCTCGTTTGTTCATCCGCATAAAAGTTTTGGGACGGGGGCGGATTCATCCAACGAGTCCGACTATGTATCATCTTTAATCGACCCGAATGCCTTGCAGGACCTAGTTTACAGGTCCCCTGCGGCTGACGCACTTAAACCGGCTTCCAATCAGAACCTGCCCGCCGCAGACGAAAATGATCTCAGTTACGTGATTCTGGAAGAGCACGACGTGGAGCTCAAAGACATTCTTGCCCAATTCGATGAATCAAAGGAATAATCCAAAAAAAAATGACCAGAAGTAAGCCTGGCTTTATATTATTTCATACCCTGCTTATCAGCCGGATGCGCGCGGTAAATAGATGTTGAAAGTTGTTCCACGTTCCGCTTCACTGTAAGCATTGATAAAACCATTGGTTTGCTTGACGATGCCGTAAACGGTGGACAGCCCCAATCCCCTGCCTTTGCCCACCTCTTTGGTTGTGAAAAAAGGTTCAAAAATATGTTGCAGGGTTTCTTTATCCATGCCCATTCCGTTGTCTCTGAAAGACAGACGGACGTACTGGCCGGGTGTGGAACCGATGTTATTTTCACAGGAGGAGGCGTCCAGAACGGCATTGGCAGTTTCAATAGTAATGTTGCCGCCGCCGGGCATCGCGTCGCGGGCGTTCACCGCCAGATTGATGAGAATCTGTTCAATCTGTGACGGATCGAACATGATCGTCCAGAGATTCTCTTCCTGAAGAACCTTCAGCTCGATATCCTCACCGATGAGACTGATCAGCGTTTTTTGGGCATGGGAGACCAGTTCATTGAGGTCAATGATTTTAGGCTCGATGATCTGTTTGCGGGAAAAAGTCAGCAGTTGGGTGGTGATATCGCGGGAGCGGATGGCTGCCTTTTCAATTTCCGCAATATCCTTCAAAACGGGATGCTGTTTGTCCAGATGCAATTTGGCCAGGTCCGCATATCCCAGGATGACGCTGAGCATATTGTTGAAATCATGCGCCACGCCGCCGGCCAGGCGCCCGACGGTCTCCGTCAGATTGATTGATCTTTGACTGACCGATGAGAGTCTTTCATCAGTTTTCTGCAATAGAGTATTGACGGCGTCTGCGATGAGGCCCAGATCGTCGTCTTCTGACGCAAAATCAAGTTTTTTGGAATAATTGCCGGCAGCGGCCTTTTTGAGGGAGTCCAGAATTTTTTCGACGCGCTCTTTCTCAGGTTTTGAAGTCATCGTTTGGCCTCCATTTTACAATTTAACCCTACCTGATTTATAGCGCCGGCTCAAGTTTTAAATAATATTTTATACCGGCTGAAAAGACTGAATCATAAACGGCCGATTGCATCGCCTGCCCGACTGTGATAAGCCTCCCGCTCCATTTAAATCTGCAAAGGAATAGATATGAACTCACTCCGACATGAAAAGATTGCCCGAGAAATCAATATTACGGCTAAACAAGTAGCGGATACCGCCGTAATGATTGCCGAAGGGGCAACGGTGCCCTTCATTGCCCGCTATCGCAAGGAAGTTACAGGAACGCTGGATGAAGTTGTCATCACGACCATTCGCGACCGGTTGCGTGAACTGGAGGAACTGGAGAATCGGCGCGACGCCATTGTGAAATCCCTGACCCAACGCAATTTGCTGACTTCGGAATTGGAAACCAAAGTTGCCGCCGCTGAAACGTTATCTATTCTGGAAGATATTTATTTACCGTTTCGCCCCAAGCGGCGAACGCGGGCAACCATTGCCCGGGAGAAGGGGCTGGAAGATCTGGCGGCTAAAATATTTACTCAGGAAGACTTTGATCTTGCCATTGAAGCCGCCCTGTTTGTAAGCGTTGAAAAAGGTGTGGCGATGGTGGATGATGCTCTGGCTGGGGCGCGGGATATTATCGCCGAATGGGTGAACGAAGATGCGGGCGCGCGGTCGAAAATGCGTGACCTGTTTTGGAACAAAGGCGTTATCCGGTCAAAGGTCTTGCCGGATAAACTTGCGTCAGGCATCAAATACAAAGACTATTATGATTGGGAAGAGCCGGTCGCTACTGCGCCATCTCACCGGATATTGGCGATGCGCCGCGGCGAGCGCGACGAGTTTCTGACACTACGCATGACGCCGCCGGATGAAGAGTCTCTGCGAATATTGGAAGAGTTGTTTGTTCACGGGATAAACGAAGCAGCCAATCAGGTAAAGCTTGCGGTGCACGACAGTTATAAGCGCCTGCTTTCGCTTTCCATGGAAACGGAAACCCGCATGGAGACCAGGAAACGAGCAGATGAAATCGCCATCCGCGTGTTTGCTGATAACTTACGTCAGTTGCTCCTGGCGCCGCCCATGGGACAAAAAGCTGTGCTGGCCATTGATCCCGGTTTCCGCACCGGCTGCAAAACGGTTTGTCTGGATCGGCAGGGGAAGCTTCTCCATCATGAAACTATTTTCCCGCTCATGTCGGAAAAAGCGCGTGAAGAGGCCGGACGGACGATCGGGACCTTGTGCGAGAGGTTCAAGGTCGAAGCTATTGCCGTCGGCAATGGCACGGCGGGGCGCGAGACGGAAAGTTTTCTGCGGGGTCTTGATCTGCCCAAAGAAATTATGGTGGTCATGGTTAATGAAAGCGGGGCGTCGGTTTATTCCGCGTCGGAAGCGGCAAGGGCCGAATTTCCCGACCAGGATATCACCGTTCGCGGGGCTGTTTCCATTGGCCGGCGTCTGATGGATCCGCTGGCGGAACTGGTTAAAATCGAGCCGAAAGCCATTGGCGTGGGCCAGTATCAGCATGATGTGGATCAGGGGTTATTGCAGCAGTGTCTGGATGATGTCGTGGTCAGCTGCGTCAATGCCGTAGGCGTCGAGGTGAATACGGCCAGCGTCCAGCTTCTGTCATATGTGTCCGGTCTGGGCACAGCGCTTGCGGAAAATATCGTCAAACATCGTGACGAAGACGGTCCCTTCCCAACACGCGACGCACTCAAAAAAGTGAAACGTCTGGGAGCCAAGGCCTTTGAGCAGGCCGCCGGTTTTCTGCGCATTCGCGACAGTGTAAATCCCCTGGATACCGGCGCCGTTCATCCGGAAAGTTATCCAATTGTCGAAAAAATGGCAGCGGATCAGGGCTGTTCCGTTGTGGATCTGATGGCGGATGAAGCAAGGCGGCAGAAGATTGTTCTGATGGATCATGTGACCGATAAGGTCGGCCTGCCCACTTTAAAAGATATTATGGCGGAACTGGCCAAGCCGGGGCGTGACCCCCGGCGTCAATTTGAAAATGTTGTTTTTGCCGAAGGCATCGGCAAGATCACGGATTTAATTCCCGGCATGAAATTGACCGGCGTTGTTACCAATATCACAGCGTTTGGCGCTTTTGTCGATATCGGCGTTCATCAGGACGGCCTGGTTCATTTAAGCGAGATGGCTGACCGATATGTGAAAACTCCGGCGGATGTGGTGAAGGTCAGCCAGAAAGTCGAAGTGACGGTGCTGGCGGTGGATGCCGAGCGCAGAAGGATTTCTCTGTCCATGAAAAATACGCCTGGTGAAAAAAATAAAACAGAACAAACTGAGCCGGTCAAACCCATCGCCAGAGAACAAAAAATCACGCCGCAGCGGCAGGAAAAAAGGAAGGACAGGGAAGCGTCCAAACCTTTTAACAATCCTTTTGCCGAAGCCCTGAAAAAAAGGAACCGTTAAAACTTTTCCGTCACTTCGTGACACCTCTCCAGACATGTAATCCAATCGTTCACCCATTGGCGGGTAACTGGCACAAAAAAAAGGGAACCCGCAGGCTCCCTCTAAAATACTTTTTTAAAAGAATTTGGGGCTTTCTAATATTCAGGGGTTAGTTTATCCAGTTCCGCCAGAGAGAAGACCGGCCCGTCCTTGCAGACATACTTGCTGCCGACATTACAACGCCCACATTTGCCGATACCGCACTTCATGCGCATTTCCAGAGAGGTGATGATGTTCTCCTTGGAGAATCCCAAATCAAAAAATACCGGCAGCGTAAAACGGATCATCACGGGAGGACCGCAGATCACAGCCACAGCATTTTCCTTGCTGGGAGCGACGTCCTTACATACCGCAGGCACAAAACCTTCTCGGCCCTTCCAGGTCGCATCACCTTTATCAACGGTAACATTGATATTTAAATCACTTCGTTTCTCCCATTCAATCAGTTCATCTTTGTAAAGCAGCAGACCGGGATTTCGCGCGCCGTAAATAACGGTGATGTTACCAAAGCGTTTGCGGTTGTCGCCAAAAATCATGTAATTGATCAGAGATCGAAGCGTGGTGAATGCAAATCCGCCGCCGACAATAACAATGTTTTTCCCTTCAAGGAATTCCAGCGGCCAGGAGTTGCCCAACGGACCGCGCAGCCCCATTAAGGTGCCCTCTTCCATTTCATGGAGCGCCGAGGTGACCACACCGGCTTTCTGCACGGTGAATTCGACATAACCTTTTTGCGTCGGAGAAGAAGCGATACCGATCGGCGATTCGCCCTTGCCGTAAATGGAAAGCTCGCCGAATTGTCCGGGAATGTATGCGTATTTTGCTTCGTCTTCCGGGTTCACGAACTTAAAACGAAAAGTTTTGATGTCTTTGGTATCGACTTCAGTAATGATTTTATCCACCACAACGGGATAAGGTATATACGGGTTTTGCATTACGAACTCCCTGATTATAATTTTGAAATGTCTTCAACAACTTTACGGATATCAATATTCACGGGACAAGACATGACACATCGTCCGCAACCGACGCAGGCAATCGCGTTGAAATTGTCCACATAATACTTGAACTTGTGCATGGTGCGCTGACGCCATCTTTCCTTCTGCGAAACACGCGGATTGTGGCCGGACGTTTCCTTGGTAAACATCGGAAACATGCAGGAATCCCACGACCGGATGCGCACGCCGTCGCCGCCCTTGACTTCATCGCTGATGTCGAAGCAGTGACAGGTGGGACACATATAGGTGCAGGTGCCGCAGGCAAGACACTTGCCATGAATCGTATTCCAGAAGGGATTATCAAAATTCTTATCCAGAATCGGTTTGACTTCATGTGCCGGAATCTTGGACTTAATCGCCTCAATAGCCTTGGCCGCGATTTCGTTTTTCTTGGTTTCAGCGGCGGCGTCAGCTTTGGTGTCGCCGAAATACTTGGCCAGCTTTTCTCCCTTGGGGGTGACAAGCTCCACCAGATAGTCGCTGCCAATATCCGTCAGCAGAATATCTGCTCCTTCTGAAGCAACCGGCGCTCCATCAACCGACGTGCAGAAACAACTCGCGTAGGGCGGTTTCACGCAGGCAATCGAGATAACCGTCGTGTTTTGTCTTTTGGTGATGTAATAAGCGTCCTGATATTTTTCCTGGTCGAAGAGCTTGTCCAAAAGCGCGAAGCTGTGCGCGTCACAGGGACGCACGCCGAACAGAACCGACGAATCAGCCTTGTTTTCATCTGAAGAAAATACCATGCCTTTTTCCGTGCGGGTAAATTTCATCAGGGCTTCCGTGTGTGGAAAGAAAACATTTTTCGGCGCGTTCTTGGAATTCAAATACGCAAAGAAAGGCTCGCCATCCTTCTGCAGGGGTTCAAAAAGAACATTATCTTCTTTTTTAACCGGCGCCCAAACCAGGAATTCTTCGGCCATTTTCTTGGCAATGCCCGCTAGTGCATCTTTTTTGATCAAACGTTTTTCCATAATTGTCCCTAATTTAGAATTTTCTCCAACTTTTAAACTTCAAAAGCAGCAGGTATAATCAGCTTACCAATTAATTAAATCAACCTCAATTGTCTCATCAGCGGCTGCGGATCAAACATGTGCGATTTAAAAGTTTCCGCCGATCCGGGCAGTCCCATCGCCAGCGAAATCAATTCCGTGAAATAAAATACCGGCAGCTTTAAACCGCTGGAGGGCCGCATATCCAGGTTGGCCATGCACAGCGGACAGGCGGTCACAACACAGTTAGCCCCTGCTTCCTTCGCGGCGCTCATCAGTTTGTCGCACATATCGACAACGATACTGGTTTTGCTGATCGCCAGCGATCCGCCGCAACAATCCGTCTTGTAAGACCAGTTTTTCACGTCGGCGCCGATGGCGCCCATCATTTTATCGAGCATGAAAGGATTTTCATAATTTTCAAACTCGCAGACCTCGGGCGGCCGAAGCAGCAAGCAACCATAGTAAGAAACGGGTTTCAATCCGGCAAGCGGCTTAACGACTTTCGCGGCCAGCGTGTCCAGACCGATTTCATTGAAGATAATGTCAATGGGATTGCGAATGGCAATGCCGCCCTGATACCTGGCCCCCACGACACCTTCAATCTTTGCCTTAAGGTCTTTGTCAGCTTTTAAGTGATGCTCAGCCATTTTGAAACGATTGAAGCAGGCGGCACAAGGCACCATGACATCCATTGCGTTTTTTTCGGCAGCAATGAGATTGCGCGCCGACAGGGCGATGGACAAATCAAAATTGGTGCTGTGCGCGGATGATGCACCGCAGCAGGACCAGTCTTCAACTTCTTTGAGTTCAATGTTGAGGGCGCGGCTGACAGCCTTCATGGACTGGTCATATTCTTTTCCTGTTGCATGCAGTGAGCAGCCCGGATAATATGAAACTTTCAAGAGAGTAGCCTCCTTTTATACTTGTTACTTCACCATATCTTGTCACCTAAGGCAAGATACGAACTATTTCATCATTTATATACTTTTTGTTTTCTCAAAAATATTCTTAACCGATTTCATATCCTTGGTCCGCGGAGACAAAAGCGATAGTTTTCCTTTCAGGAACATCCCCGGGGCCAGGGCCACATCCGAGAACAAATCTCCCGATGTGAGTTTATACTGGGCCATCATCATCGGTTCATTGATACGACCGCCACGTTTAATGCCGGCCAGGAAGGCTTCATGAAACTTCAAAATGTTCTTCTCGCGAGCGCCTACACCGGTTTCAATAGCCATCTGTCGCAGCACATCCATCATCCGGGCGATATCGACCTGATTGGGGCAACGCGTAATACAGGTTTCGCACGACAGGCAAAGCCAGATGGTCGAACTCGCCAGAACTTTCTCTTTCTGACCGTTCTGAATCATTTTGATAACCTTGTTGGGGTTATATTCCATGTGCGCCGCGGTGGGGCAGCCGGCTGTGCACTTCCGGCAGTGATAGCAGGCCTGCAGCGGCACACCGTGTATCTTTTTGTTTACTTCTTCCAGAAAAGTTTCCATGTAAACTCCATTATTTCAAACAAATTATGGGTTGTAGATAAAATCTTGTTTATCATGATGCTCGTCAAATCTGCCCAGAGGTGGCATATCTTCCATGCTGGAGCCCGCGCGGTTGCCGAACATTTCCCAGCCATCCTTGTCAATCTTTTTGAGGAACTTGCGCAGATCAACGCCCATCGGACAGACGGAAACACAAGACCCGCAATCCACACAACGACCGACCATATGATACAGGCGCATAAACTGGAACACCTGCGTATCGCTCTTGTCTTCACCAATGCCCACCCACTGCGGCTGACTCTGTTCAACAAAGCAAGTCGGGCAGTAACAGGAAGGACAGGCCTGACGGCAGGCGTTGCAACGCATGCACTTTCCCATTTCTTTGGTGAAATAAGCCCAGCGCTCTTCCATGGATTTGGCTTCAAACTCTGTGACATCATTGTATTCCGCATCGGGATTCATCGCCGGAGCCGGTGATCCGATCATGACATCGGAAATAATGGGATTGTTGAAACGGCAGGTCAGGCAACACTCCGCCAGAACGTCTTTGAGTGCAACGGTTTTATCGCCATCGGATGTCTTCATTTTAATCTGGCCACCGTCGATGGTTCCTTCCACAATGTCCGCGCCGCCAATCTTTACTTTCAGGCCTTTGCCGTCCACATAGCCGTCGCAGGGAACGCCAATGATGCAAACGTCATTGCGCTCATACTGTCTTTCCTGCAGGTGAATAATCAGCGACCGTGTCGTACAGCCACGGGCAACAACACCGATGACTTTTTTCTTCCGGTCTTCGGGTTTTACGCGCTTTTGCGAGTTCTTATGAGCCGTGATCAGGTCGTGCACAAACTTGGCCAGATTCTGCGTGCAGAGGTTGTTCCAGACCAACTTGTCGGCATCTTCCGGCTGAGTGATAAAACACGGTGTGGCCGTTAACGGAAGCGTGCCTTTTTCATAGCCGATGATCACATCGGCCTTCTTTTCCAAAAGCAGCCTTTTTGCTTCTTCCCGCAATTTTGTTTCGATGTTTTCCACAGTGATGAATTCCCCGTTTATTTATTATTATCTTTAATCAGACTAACCTATCTTCTTAAT
>JANYAF010000182.1 GCA_025355175.1 Deltaproteobacteria bacterium
GCGCTCGACAAACCCCTTGACCCGTCAGGCCGCGGTTACGTTGCCCTGATCCGCCATTTTGCCGGCGCAACAGATCTGATGCGCCAGTCCTTCCGGGATCAAATATTTGCCGCGACACCGCGAAAAGTAAGGGACACACTAGCAAACTATTTCAAGAAGGCCGCCGGGTCCAAAGCCGTTGCGGTTTATTCGGCACAGGAAAAACTGGATGAAGCCAACAAACTCCTGACGGATAAACTGAATTTGGAGAAACTTTCGGAAGTATAGGAAGAAGGCTATAGCCTATATATGGATTTTTTCAATGGCGGAAAACAAAAAAGCAGGCACCCTTATCAATTGTTTTTTCTGCGAACACTTCTATATTACCCATGAGGAAAAGTTTCCCTATGGCTGTCGCGCGACAGACTTCAAATCCGTTCGTATGCCTGCCGTAGATGTTTATAACAATTCCGAAATGGACTGTGCGCTTTTTGTCCGCAAGGAAAGAGGCCATCAACATCACAACTGACCGGCGCAAACAACCATGGCCTCATCGACTGGAAAGGAGAAAATAAACATGAACGTTTCAGAGTGGCTGGATAAAAAAGAAACCCAAGGTGTCGATGTATCCCATATTGTTTTGCCCGCAGATCTGGCCAATGAGGAAGAGCCCGACGAAACAATATTTTTTAAGGAAATACGAATATGCAGCATTCTCTGCGCCGGCAATCATCCTTTTGCCACGGTCGAGCGATTTGGTCATTGGTATTATGGCCGGGGCCGGGAAAAAGAATCAGGCCCACACACCACCAAACCGCAGTGGTGGCTGTTCACCAAAGACAAAGACCTCGCCGTCAGGACAGCCCGGTTGCATATTGAAGAATAGTCGATTGCCGAATGCACAAAGGGCAGGAGAGCATCGCCCAAAATATCATCATATGTCATTGGACTGCTTTGCGCCCTATCGCTTCAGCAGGAAGGGGGCGATTCGATCGACGTCGAAATCCTTAACGTAGTAGTAGCCCCACCGATCCTGGGAATTCGGATTGACGCCCGTCAGCCTGTCGGTTACGCCGAAACGGAACGTGAAGGGTTTGTTGGAGCGCAGGGGGATGTAGAGCGCACCGGAGGTGCTTTTCGGATCAATGGTGAAAAGGAATTTTTCCTGCTTGCCTTTCAGTTCCCGCGATCCCGTACCTGTTCCGATGCCGACAAAGGAAAGCCAATCCTTTTCGTAAGGGTTTCCGTCCACCCAGGCGTGGGCATAGCCGATGTCGGTTCCGGCATCGAAGGTAAGCGTGGCCTCATATTTCCGTCCGGGGGCAAGCGGTGCGATTCTCAAAACCACGCGATAGTCTTCGGCAGACCCCAGCGATGACGGCAGTCCGGCAAGACCCCGAACAGTTGTTACCGTCTTTTCCGTATTGATGCCGATGTCCACGAAGTCTCCCTGAGCGGCGGCGATGCCCGCACAAGAAGCAATACAAAATAATATTACAAACGATTTCAACAGTGTTTTCATTAAGACCATCCTTATAATCAGCCCGCTGTATTTGTTTAGCAAAAATATATTTTTCGGAGTTAGAAATATAAAGAAGCCACGCCTGTATGTCAATAAAAAACATGCTGCGAAATTTTGGCTAATCGACGGTGCGTCCGCTTGGATCCTGTTGCCTCATAAGTTCTTGACATGCGCCTGATGACTTCCTATACTCCGCGAAAAAGCAACCTCTTTTCGAATTCACACATTGCATATATTTCTGAACCTGAAGCGGATTGGAAAAGTGGAGAAGGTTAAAGCAGATTTGGACCAATCAGTCCCCACGAAAGATCAGAAACGTAATTACTGGATACTCGTCCTCAGTTGCGTCGGGCTTCAAATAACATCTTCCACCATCTACATGGTACTCCCTGTTTTTTTTCAGAACTATGGGATCAGCAATTCCGGTGTGGGTGTCCTGATCAGTGTCGGCACGTTCGGGGGTGTCATCAGCGGCATTATCGCCGGCAAATTCAGCGACAGATATGGCCGCAAGCCTGTCCTGACTGCGGGAGCGTTGCTCTACGGCATCGTGTTTTTCTTTTTTGCATTTCTCGAAAAAAATTTCACGACATTCCTGATCCTGCGATTTATTGAAGGCTTTGCTTTTTTCATGATTCCTGTCACGGTCATCACCATTGCCGCCGACACCTTTCCTCCCCTGCAACTAGGGCGGGCCATTGCCCTCTTCAGTGTCAGCAGCGGCGTCGGCCAGTTGATCGGCCCGATCTTTGCCGGATATTTTGTCGAGGCATCCAACTTCATTGTTTATTTCATTTTCTGCGGAGCATTCAGCCTGATCAGTCTGGGTATTATTTTATTTTTTGTAAAGGAAACTCTTGATAAAACCAGAATTCACCAAACTGCCGTGACCGGGAAAAGAGGATTCGGGCAGAGTGTTAAGAATTTTATATTGCAAACCAAAAGCCTCGGGAGGATTTATCTCATCTTTCTTGCCGCCGTCATCATCTACCGCCTTGGCTACACCATGGTGGACCCGCTTTTCAGTTTATTTTTGAAAAATGATCTTAATATGAATATGAGCAGTATGAGCTGGATGTTCGCCGTTCGCGCCCTGTGCACTATTACGTTTGCCCCCATATGCGGATATTATGTCGATAAAATAGGGCGCAAGCCTACTTTCCTGGCCGGTATCGCCCTCTGCGGAATAACGATGATTTCTTACACTTTTGTCACATCATTCGGAGCCGTGTTTGTGGTGCGCATCCTGGACAGCATCAGCACGGTCGTTCTCCTAACGGTCATCCGCACCATGATCTCAGACATGGTTAACCCCCGGCAGCGTGGATTTGGACAGGGATTGGCCAGCAGCATCAGCCAGGAAAGCAGCACAATCGGCGCCATCTTTGGAGGTATTATTACGGATGCCTTCGGATTCAACGGTGTTTTTATGACCGCGGCTGCCGGCGCTGCCATCGCCATGGTTATTGTCTATCGCTGGGTTCCGGAACCGGCAAAACACATAGGGCATCTATAAATTGCTTTATAATAACAGCCAAAGGATTTAGGGACTACCCATGATATACCTCGCACCAATTCAAGGGATAACCGACAGGATTTATCGCAACCTGTTTCCTCTTTATTTTAAGGGAGTTGATATGGCTATTGCGCCTTTTATCTCCTCATCGAAGAAAATGAAACCGGTGAATAACCTTCTGCGCGAATTTTATCCTGATAAAAATACGGGGATTCCCACGATACCGCAAATCATGAGCTCCGACCCGGATGACTTCACCAAGCTTGCCAATGCGTTATACGACATTGGATGCGGCACGGTAAACTGGAACATCGGCTGTCCGTTCCCCATGGTTGTGAAAAAGGGTAGAGGGGCGGGTATGCTTTGTCATCCGGCCAGGATCGAATCTTTTCTTGAAAAAACAATGCCTGCACTAAAACCGAGATTATCGATAAAGCTCAGGATAGGGTTAACATATCCTGACGAGGTGTTGCAGCTCATTCCAATTTTCAACCAGTTCCCGCTTACGGAACTGATCATCCATCCGAGGACTGGTGTGCAAATGTATGCAGGTGGAGTTGACCTCGATATTTTCGAGCAGTGTCTTAATCTCGCGAAACACAGGATTGTCTATAACGGGGACATCAATTCTTTCGAGAAACTGGAGATGCTTTCGAAACGCTTCGGATCAATAGAGCGCTGGATGATCGGCAGGGGCCTGCTTGGAAACCCTTTTCTTGCGGAAAAAATTAAATTCAACACGGAAAAGCCTTATGATGAAAAAATCAAAATCATCAGGACTTTCCATGATCATTTATTCGATGAATATTCGAAAATTTTGTATGGTCCCTCGCATATTACCAATAAAATGAAAGAAATCTGGACTTATATGGGAGGCTTTTTCGAAAACGGGGAAAAAATTCGAAAAAAAATAAATAAAACACATCACCGGGATAATTATGTTGATGTGGTAAAAAAGGTTTTTGATGAGCTTATTTGATTTACCATTCAATGATGATACTGCAAATCTGTAAACCGTGAACCGGTTTTAACCTCCCAAATAAGCTTCCTTGACGCGGGGATTCCCCGTTAGGTCCTTGCCGGTGCCGGATAGCACAATACGGCCGGTTTCCAGAACGTAGCCGCGAGAGGCGATGTGCAAGGACATGTTGGCGTTTTGTTCGACGAGCAAAATGGTTTTCCCTGCGTGGTTGATGTCTTGAATGATCTTGAAAATTTCTCGTACCAGAACCGGCGAGAGCCCCATGGAGGGTTCGTCAAGCAGCAGCATTTGTGCGTCACTCATGAGCGCGCGTCCCACGGCCAGCATTTGCTGTTCGCCGCCGGAGAGCATGCCGCCCAGTTGCTTGCCTCGTTCGCGCAGGCGGGGGAATAATTCAAACACGTGTTCCAGATCGGCTGCGATTTTGGCTTTATCCTTACGCTGCCATGTGGCGATCTTTAAATTTTCCAGGACGGTCAGATTGCCGAAGATGCCTCGCCCTTCCGGCACGTGGGCAATGCCTGCGGCGACAATCCCATCTGCGGCGATGTCTTTTAAATCTTTTCCCGCATGCGCGATACCGCCCTGGTAGGGAATCAGGCCAGAGATAGCGCGCAGGATGGATGATTTTCCCGCGCCGTTGGCGCCGATCAGTGTGACGATTTCTCCGCGCGCGACATCAAATGAAATATCGTTTACCGCGCGAATGCTGTCGTAGGAGACGCTTAAGTTGGTGACGGTAAGCAGGAGATCAGGGTTGGTCATGAAGCGACCTCCACACCCAGATAGGCTTCCATGACTTTAGGATTTATTTGAATTTCGGAGGGCAGCCCTTGTGCGATGGTCGCGCCGAAATCCAGCACGACCAGGCGCTCGCAAATGCCCATTACCAGGCGCATCTGGTGTTCAATCAGAATGATGGTGACGGAAAACGTCTGGCGAATCCACCGGATAAATTCCATAAGCTGAATAATCTCATTGGGGTTCATGCCGGCGGCCGGTTCGTCCAGAAGCAAAAGCGAAGGCTCCGTGGCGAGCGCTCGGGCAATCTCCAGGCGGCGCTGCAAACCGTAAGACAGGTTTTTGGCTTTTTCGTTGGCTGATTCGTCAAGCTTGAAGATGGCGAGCAAATCCAGCGCCTTGTTGGTAATGCGTTTTTCTTCGGCCCGGAAGCGGCCGATGTGCAAAAGCGCCTCGGCGGGCGTGTAGGCAATCTGGCCATAGTGCGCGATGCGGACGTTGTCCAGCACGCTCAGTTCCTTGAAGAGCCGGATGTTCTGGAAGGTGCGGGCAATGCCCAAGCTTGTGATCTGATGTGGTGTTTTACCGACCAACTCCTGATCTTGCAGTTTGATGCTGCCAAAGCTCGCCCGATAGACGCCGGTGATCAGGTTGAAGACGGTGGTTTTTCCCGCGCCGTTGGGGCCGATGACGCCGACCAGTTCATGCGGCTCGATTACAAAGTTGAAGTCGGAGACCGCGCAAAGGCCCGCGAAGCGGTGTGTGAGTTTGGATATTTCAAGCAGAGGCATCGGGGGCCTCCTTTTTCTTTTGACGCCAGAGTTTTTCCGTCGTAAGATCGCGAAGCGGCGTGAACAAGTGGGCTTCCTTCATGCCCATGATGCCGCGCGGACGATAGATCATCAGTAAAACCAGCATGAGCGGCATGAACACCATTCGCCATATGCCCAATGGACGCAGGATTTCCAGGAGGATGGTATAAATGACCGCGCCGATGATCGATCCGGAAATGGACGCGATGCCGCCCAGATACACCATGATCAGAATATCGGTGGATTTAAGAATGTCGAACATGCGCGGGTTGATAAACTGCAGCGCGTGGGCGAACAAGCCACCGGCGATGCCCGCGAAAAAAGATGAAACAACAAAGGCGATTATTTTGACCTGTCGCGTGTTGACGCTCATCAGGTCGCTGGCGATCTCATCTTCGCGGATGGATAAAACGCCGCGCCCGAAATTGGAATAAACCAGGTTGCGGATGACCCAGACGGAAAGCGCCGTCCAGAAAAAAACCCACGGCAGCGTGGTGAGCTTTTCCATGCCCAAAAGCCCCCGCGGCCCGCCGACGGCGTCGATGTTTTCCAGAACGGATTTGACAATCATGCAGAAGGCCAGTGTGACAATAGCCAGATAATCACCGCGTGTTTTAAAAGAGGGGATTGCCACCAGAAAGCCGACGAATGCCGCACCCAAGCCGCCTGCCAGTACCGCCAGAGGGAAAAGCAGATTTTGAGCACCCGCGGGAAATAAATGGACGGTTAAAAGCGAGGCAACGTAAGCGCCCACGGCCATGAAGCCGGCATGTCCGACGGAGAATTCACCCATATAGCCGTTGATCAGATTGAGGCTGACGGTGAGGATGATGTTGATGCCCACGTAAATTAAAATCAGTTGCAGATATAAATCCACAAAGCCATAGGTGTCAACAGCAACGCAAAACGCGAGTCCCGCGATCATGAAGACCGGCCAGAAATATTTGTAGCCGGTGAGCATGTGCCAGTGCGCAAGCAGGGTATGATATGCGGCTTTGAATGAAGACATACTTACACCTTTTGCGGATGGGGCTTCCCCAGGATGCCGTAAGGCCGGACGATTAAAAGAATAAAGAGCAGCGTGAAGGCCACAAAGTCACGGTAGGTGGACGGGAAAAACGCGGCCACCATGATTTCCACCGCGCCCAGAATAAAGCCGCCGATCATCGCGCCGCGGATATTACCGATGCCGCCGACCACGGCGGAGATGAACGCTTTCCAGCCGACCATGATGCCCATATAAGGATCGATCACCGGATAGGCCAAACCATACATCATTCCGGCCGCGCCGCCAAGTCCCGTGCCGATGGCAAACGTGAGCGAGATGATTTTATTCACCGGCACACCCATCAGCGGGACGATGGTCTTGTCCCAGGAAATGGCGCGCATGGCCATGCCCGACTTGGTCCGCTGCACGACAAAGTCCAGGATAAGCATGAGGACCAGCGACAGGACAATGACCAGAATTTGCAGCGAGGAAATGGAAACTGTACCGATCGTCCAGGTCGTATGCTCGATCAGCGCCGGTATATGTTTGGGATAGGGGGAAAGCGCCAGCGTGAAATTTTCCAGAAAGAGGCCAACGCCCAGGGCAGTGATGATAGCGGAGACGCGCGGGGCGTTGCGTAGCGGTTTGTAGGCCAGGCGCTCGATGACCACGCCCAGCATGGCCACGCCCAGTATCGTAAACAGCAGGGTCGGGACAAAGGAGAGTTTGAGATAGACGGCTAAGAGAAAACAGAAGAAAGCACCGACCATGAACAGATCGCCGTGGGCGAAGTTGATCATGGTCAGAATGCCATAAACCATGGTGTAGCCCAGGGCGATCAGAGCGTAGATGCTGCCCAATTGCAGGGCATTGAGAGCTTGTTGAAATAAATAGGCCATAGAGTGATTGAGTGTCTTCCTTTACTCCGTCATTCCTGCCAACAAACCGAAAACCAGGAATAGTATTCCGAAAACTGGATTCCCGCTTTCGCGGGAATGACAACTTTTATGCGGCTTGTTCAAACGTTCCAGAGGCAAGGCGCGCGAGTCACGAGGAATGAGGCGTACTTTATGTACGCCGCAGTGACGAGTGGCGAAGCGCAACGCAGCATATGGACGTTTCAACAAGCCGCTATGGTTTGGCGTTGGCAAACCAGGTAAACTTCCCATCCTTTATTTTTAAAATGACCGCGCTCTTGACCGGGTCGCCGGAACCTTCTTTGAATTGCATGTTGCCCGTGACACCTTCATATTGCGGAATTTTCGCCAGCGCATCGCGCACGGCCTGACGGTCGTTTTTGCCTGCGGTTTTGAGCGCCTGCCATAAAAGGCCGAATGAATCGTACGTCAAAGCGGCGACGTCATCCGGCGTGGTTCCGTATTTGGCCTGATAGTTCGCGATAAATTTTTTGGTTGCATCCGTTGCGGCGTCGGCGGCGTAATGGGTGCTGAAATAGTAATCGTTGCAGTCCGACCCGCAGAGTTTGGTCAGTTCGGCGCTTCCCCAGGCATCGGCGCCGATAAACGGCACGGTAACGCCCAGACGTTTGGCCTGCTGAATTTGCAGAGGCACTTCGCTGTAATAGTTGGGCAGGAAGATAATGTCCGGCCCGGCCTTTTTAATTTTGGTGAGCTGCGATGAAAAATCCTTGTCGTTGGTGGTATAGGTTTCAAACGCGACGATCCTGCCACCGTTTTGTTCATAGACTTCCTTGAATATTTCGGCGATGCCCTTGTTATATTCGGAAGCAACGTCATACAGAACCGCCGCCTTTTTCACTTTGAGATTATCCAGGACGAATTTCGCGAGCACCCGTCCCTGAAAAGGATCGATAAAACAGGAACGGAAAATATATTTTTTGGGGGCTCCTGTTTTGGAATCAAGCGTTGTTTTGGGAGCGGTCGACCAAGGGGTGATGAGCACCACTTTACCCGATTCGGCAATTTCGGCGGCGGGCAGGGCATAGCGGCTGGCATTGGGGCCGACAATCGCAACAACTTTATTTTGCGTAATCAGCTTTTGCGCGGAAGACGCCGATTGATCGGCTTTCCCGGCGTTATCCTCGATGATGAGTTTCACCGGATATTTCTTATCACCCAGTTGAATGCCGCCGGCATCGTTGATTTCGGCGGCGGCCATTTCCGCCGCGTTTTTACAGGATGCACCCACGGCCGGAATATCACCGGTTAGCTCGGCAATGACACCGATTTTGATATGGGAAGAATCATCTTTGCCGCAACCGCAAATGCCCAGAGAGAGAACCACCAGAATAATAATTAATACAGATGATTTTTTCATAAACCGTCTCCTTGTTTGACTCGATAGCATACCAGCCGTTTATAGGGGAAGGGCTTCACTCTGTCAACGAAAAAGAAGAAGTGGGGCGGTCAAACGCTTCATGTCTGGAAACCCGGCAGACTGATGTGACGCTCCAGTCTTCGCGCCGCCAGGACAATGATCGAGACCAGCACCAGATAAACCAGTCCGGCTGTCACATAAGCCTTGAAGAATTGGAAGTTTGTCGACGCTATCTCCTGAACCTGGGCAAAAAAATCCGGGTACTGAATGAGAAAGGCTACGGAGGTATCTTTGAGATTTTGTATGACCTGGTTGGTCAATGAAGGGACGGACAGACGTATCACCTGGGGCAGAATAATCAAACGGAATATTTCAGGATGCGTAAAGCCCTGGGCCTGGGCGGCTTCCAGTTCCGTCTTGTCCAAGCCGTGATAAGCGGTCATCAGGTACCGGGCGTTATAGGCGGAAACATTCAGGGTAAAGCCGATGATGCAAACGGTGAACGCCGACAAATGAACCCCGAACTGGGGTAACCCGTAATACATCAGAAAAAGATGAACAAGCAGAGGCGTCCCGATAAAGAATGATATGTAGCGTTCCACCCATGTCCGCACAGCATTCGCCCTGCTGAGGGTCAGGTAAAAAACAGCGACCCCACCGATAAGCCCGGTGATCGACATAATGACCATGAGGAGAACCGTATTTTTCAGGCCGGTCATTATCTGGGGCGAATAAGCGATCAGGTCATTGATGAAAGCATCCATACCGGTCACCTGTGGTCGATCACGCTCAGGAAAAACTGCCTGACGCGTGGATCCGGATGATCATAAAAGAGCCGCTCGGCAATATCCTCCGCCACAACAACTCCTTTATCCAAAAAAACGATGCTGTCCGAAATGTATTTCGCCAGAAAGGGATCGTGGGTGACGCAGAGCATAGTGATGTTGTCCATGAAGAGCTTGTTGATGACCGTGACCACTTCCCTGGTCATTTGCGGATCGAGGGCGGAAGTCGGTTCATCAAGAAAAAGCACCGCAGGGTCCATGGCCAGCGCCCGGACGATGGCTACCCGCTGCTTCTGTCCACCGGAAAGTTGCGCGGGATATTTGTGTCGATGTTCGACCATGTCCACCCTTTCCAACTCATATAAGGCTTTTTCAGTGGCATCCTTCACGGACATTTTCTTGAGTTTGCGAAGCCCCAAGGTGACGTTGTCCTGCACCGTCAGATGCCGGTAGAGGGCAAAGTGCTGAAACACAAATCCGATGTCCTGGCGCAGTTTGCGGACGTCCACCCCCGGGCGGGTAATGTCTTCTCCTTTGAAGATAATCTCTCCTGAGGTGGGTTGGATGAGAAGATTCAGACATCGAAGCATGGTGGATTTTCCACATCCCGAACCGCCCATCACCACTTTGGACTGACCTTCACTAAGCTCCAAGTTGATCCCTTTGAGGACATCCTTATCATCAAATTTTTTTATAAGACTTTTAACTTCAAGCAACGCCATTGTTATTCCTTCTCACTCATGAGCCAAACCGGGAACCCGGAATTTTTTCTCGAAAACCATAAAAAGCATCACAAACAACTTGTAGATGGCAAAGTAGATCATCCCGACAGCCAGATAGATTTCAACCCCCCGCAAGGTCAGGGCGGCAAGGCTCATGGCCTCTTTCATGATCTCGGGTATCCCCACAGTGTAGGCGAAAGGGGTATACTTCAAAATGGAGGTAAACTCATTGATCATACCCGGGATGGACATTCTGAACATTTGCGGAAGAATGATATAGAGAAAACTCTGCATCCGGTCCATTCCCATGGCCTCGGCAGCCAGGATTTCATCCCCGTCAACGGCGGACATGGCGCCACGGAATATTTCCGCGAGGTAGGCTCCGGAAATGAGCCCCAGGGTCAACACCATTGCCGTGAACGGTGGAATCCGGATGCCCATACTCGGCAGGCCGAAAAAGACGATAAAGAGGAGAACCAGAACGGGTACCGAGCGAAATACATAGAGATAAGCGGCAAGGAAAAGTGAGAGCGGCTTCCACTGCAATCTGCTCAAAACAGCCATTAATAATCCTATGACCAGGCCGGCACAAACACTGGCTATTGTCACCAGGATCGTATATCCCGCGCCTTTGGCCAGGACCATAAGAATGTTCCAGAATGTCATTCGTCCGGTTTGCGCCCTTCTATTTCATCCACTTGTCGATGATTGCCTTGATTTTCTCCGGGCCCAGTTCGGTCAGATAACGGTCGAAGTCATCGCGCAGAGGAGACCCTTTGGAGAAAGCGAAACCAAAAACATCGAACCCTGTAAAAACGTAGCTGTCTTGAATGTCCATTTTTTTCTTGTAAACCATGGAGACCCCGCCTTCCACAAAAGCCAGATCAAGGTTCCCGTTTTTCAGGTCTGCCAGAACCTCGTTGTAGGTCGGATACAACTTGACATCGCTTAGCTTATAAACGCCCTGCGGCTCGAGTTTGTCCTTGATGTATCCGCTGTAGGCCATGCCACGGGGGTAGCCGATGGTGAATTTCTTCAATTCGGCAAGGTCTTTGATCTTGATATTCCTGCTCTTCAAACTGACCAGATTCCAGGTATTATCCATATAGGGTTTGGAAAAATCCATGACCTCTTTACGTTTGTCGGTAATCGAAATTGCCGAAAACGCCACATCGGCCTGTTTTCCAATAACCGCTCCGAGCATGCCCTGCCAATCGTAAGAGGTGATCTTGTACTTAAGCCCCCGGGCCTTGCAGAAACCTTCAAATAATTCCAGGTCCAGACCCTGGTACTTGCCGTTTTCCTCAAACATATTCGGTGGCGACGTCGGACACACGGCCACCTTAATCATCGATACTTCTTCTTTCTTGTTGCAGCCGCAAATGCCCAACGAGAAAATTACCAAAAGAATAATTAAAACAGCTGATTTTTTCATGAGTAGTCTCCTTGTTTGACTCGATATTTTGCACACAGTTTATAAGAGATACCTCTGGGAGTGTCAATACAAAAGATGGTTAACATGCGAAGTCCCGTCACGGCGAGACGCTGTCCGGTGTATGCCGGATCAACGAAAAAGACTAAAATTGTCATGTCGAACTGATGGGAGACATCTATAGCTAAAGCAATATCTTAAGACTTCTCACCCCGTCATAGCTGGATTCGAAGTGACATTGCTTTCAGAGCATTTTTTTTACAAGACGGGCAATGGCGGGTGAAGCGGTCAGCCCCGGTGATTCGATGCCGACCAGATTGATAAAACCGGGAGCGTCTTGTCGAATGACAAAATCGGCGAAGGCATCATTTGGCCCCTGAAGCTTCGGACGGATTCCGGCCATGTCGGGGTGAACATTGCCCGGCTCTAGGAAGGGTAAATATTTTCGGGCCTGCTCATAAAAAAGGGCGGCCTTTTCTTGCGCCACGTTGTAGTCGTGAATGCGGTCAATGTAGGTCGCGTCCGGCCCCAACTTTAAACGGCCGTTTAAGTCGAGGGTCAGATGTACGCCTAGACCCGCATGATTTTTTACCGGTGCGGGATAGATCAACCGTTTGACCAGTCCAGGCTTCACGCCGGAGATGCCGCAATAATCGCCTTTACAATAATGAAGGTGATAACGGCCGCAGGCCTGGTTAGCGATGATGTCGGATGACAGCCCGGCGGCGTTGATGACAAGTGCTGAGAAAAAATCAAAGCTCTCACCTTTGTCGTTTGCCGCAAATATTCGCCAGCCATCTGTTTCCATTTCGACACGCAACACCTCTGTGCGGCAAACCAGATGTGCCTTGTTGTTTTGCGCCTGTCTTAAGAAGTAGGTCATCAAATCATGGGCGCTGATTATACCCGTATCCGGTGAATAAAGCGCAGCCTCGGCCTGAACATAGGGTTCCAGTTGCGCAATTTGCCGCTTGGTGATGAGAGATAGAGACTCTACACCGTTATTTCGTCCGTTTTCATGGAGTTTTTCGATTTCATCAATTTCCCCGGAATTTGTCGCGACAATCAGCTTGCCGATTTTCTGGTGAGGGATGCCATTTCGGACGGCTATTTCGTAGAGCATCGGGTTTGCGGTAACGCACAGTCCGGCCTTGAGCGATCCTTCAGGATAATAAATTCCCGCGTGAATGACTTCACTGTTGCGGGAACTGATTCCGCCGCCGAAAGCCTGATTTTTCTCCAGAATAAAGACACTCCGGTCCGATCTTGCCAATTGCGCCGCCACGGCAAGACCGATGACGCCGGCTCCGATGATGGTAATGTCTGCTTTCTCCATATTTTTTCTATACACGATTTTACGGATCGCTGCAAAAAATCTTGAGCGTGAGCGCCGCTCATGGTAATAAGTGTCAGCAACTGACGAAAGGTTTTGCCGAAATTTGAAAATTGCCACCTACAATGTTAACTCCATCCGATCCCGCCTGCATATTGTATTGCCCTGGCTGCAAAACAATCAGCCTGACATTTTCTGCATGCAGGAGACGAAAGTTGAGGATGCCAAATTTCCCGCCGCTGATTTTGAAGCGCTGGGCTACGTTGTGAGTTTCCGCGGCAATAAACAATACAACGGTGTGGCCATTGCCTCCCGGAAAAAACCACAAAAAATTACTTTTGGCCTTTTGGAGGAACCGACTGATCCCGACCGTCTGGTTCAGGCGCAGTTTGACGATCTGACTGTTTTAAATGCCTATGTGCCTCAGGGTCAGGATATCGATAAACCGCAATTCGCTTATAAGCTCGTCTGGCTTGGACGCCTGAAAAAATATCTGCAAAAGAATTTTAAACCGGATCAAAAATTAATTCTGTGCGGCGATTTCAACGTCGCGCCCGAGCAAATTGATGTCCATGATCCCAAACGGATTCTGGGGCATGTTTCTTTTAATCCGGAAGTCTGGAAGGCCTACGAAGACGTCCTCTCATGGGGGCTTACGGACGTTTTCCGTAAGCATCATCGTGATGAACCGGGGCAATATACTTTTTTTGATTATCGTGTCCGCGATTCCGTTGGCCGCAATCTGGGTTGGCGGGTTGATCATATTCTGGCAACGAAAACACCAGCCGCTCAATCCATGAGCTGTATAATTGACCTGGCGACACGTCTTGCCGAAAAGCCGTCCGATCATGTGGTTATTTACGCTCAGTGGGAAGGAAAATTCTGATGGGTAAAAAAGAAGACATTCAGCGCATTAACGAAGAAATTGCCGCTCGTTTCAGTAAAATTGAGGACGATGTTTCATCTGCCGAAACTATTGCCGGCCTTTTTGAAGTCCTGCTTGACGGGATTGAAAAAGAATTTGCCGTTCCCTTTGTCTGGCTGACTTTAATCGATCATGTAAACGCAGCGCCTTTGATTAAGGTTGTCAACGCGTCGGACATTTTAAAAAACAGACTTTGTGTCGTCTCGTCAGAACTGTTTGAGAAAATTATGCCCGAAGGTTTAAAACCTGTCCTGGCTAATAAAAACTTGTCGCCTTTTTATAAACTGCTGCCATCAAGTAGAAAATATTTTGTCAAGTCATTGGCGGTCGTGCCTTTTACACTTGACGGTCAAACGATCGGCTCTTGGAATAACGGCGACGCCGTCGCAGATCGTTATACGGCGGATATGGATACGACCTTGCTGGCATCACTGGCCCGCCGGATTTCCCTGCAACTGACGCGACTGGCTGCAGGGAACAACGCCGTGTCCAAGAATAACCAAAACAATGAACAGCCGGGAGGTCTTCATGGTTGAACAATGGATTAAAGAGATAAAAAAAGAGTGTCCGCCGGACATGCTCGGGATGATCCTGGTGCATAACGGTATTGTGCGGGCAACGTCTAAAAAGGGCGAGCACGTCGGGGCCATGAGGCTTTCTTATGATCAGGCTGCGCTGGATGAAGTTGTAAGCCGGTTTGCGGGCATGGAAGGCATCGTGGATATTCGGGCCTGGATCAATGAAGGTCTGCTGAAAGTTGGCGATGATATCATGTACATCTGCGTGGCGGGAAGATTCCGCAAGGACGTTCTGCCTGTTTTTCAGGAACTCATCACGATGATTAAGGCGGAGATAGTCAGGGAAGAAGAATTGTAAATATGAACAAAGTCCTGATCCTTTTTGCCCATCCCCGGTTTGAAAAGTCAAAGACCAACCGCGCTCTGCTTGCGAGTGTGGATAAGATTGAAGGCGTCACATTAAATGATCTCTATGAACAATATCCCGATTTCAATATTGATGTTGAACGGGAGAAAGATCTTTTGCTCGCCCATGAGGTGATCATCTGGCATCATCCCCTTTATATGTACAGCGCGCCGGCCATGCTCAAGCAGTGGATGGATCTGGTGCTGGAATATGGCTGGGCGCACGGCGCTCAGGGAAACGCCCTGAAAGATAAAATGATCTTTAACGCTCTGACGGCCGGCGGCGCCAGAGAATCCTACGCAATCAATCAGCATAATCGTTTTACGCTTCGGGAATTTCTTGTCCCCTTTGAACAAACCGCCGCACTCTGCAAGATGATTTATCTGCCGCCTTTTGCGGTGCACGGCACGCACCTGTTGTCCGATCAGCAACTTGCCGAACAGGCGCGCTTATACCGGAATCTGCTGGGGCGGCTGGTTCGACCAGGCGAGGCGTGAGGCAGAGTCGTGTCTCCCGTTCGCCGATGATCCCTGGCGGATCGAGCCGATCTGGCGGGCACTGGCGACCCGGGCGGTGCAACTCGGGTGGCAACTGCCGCGGGACCCGGTGACCACGGATGATCCGGCGCTATGCCTCCTCGTGGATGGGCGCCGCGTGGCCCCGGTGCGTGTCGCGGAAGGGCGCTACGCCTTCGTGCTGCCGAAGCGCG
>JANYAF010000213.1 GCA_025355175.1 Deltaproteobacteria bacterium
GCCTTCCTCGGTTACAAGTTTCACGGCGTCAATTTTAAATTGCGTTGAATAACTCTTTCTCTTTGTTGTCATCTCTCACCTCAAATAGTTTATTTGCTATATCACTCTTTTCGAGGTGTCCGCTATAACTATACCAGTTCATCTTGTTCTTCAAGAGCCGGATGGATTTGTCCGCAATTCAGAAGCGATTTTTGTCAACCACTGAAATAATCGCGTCAATAGATGAAGTGTCCGTTCTTCCCTTCAGGCGTCTACCACAAACCGAAGTAAAGCCATTTATTAACAGTATACCCCTGTACGACCTTAAGGTAGCGGCTGGCCGTTTTAGTGATGAACAACAGGTAACAGAGTGGTTGAACGGGCAAGGTTATGAGAATATATCCGATATCGATTGGATAGAACTACCTGATGCCTTCCGCCACCGGCAAGGATTTTTTGTCGCTCAAGTAGTTGGTGAGTCAATGAATCGACGGATACCAAATGGGGCTTGGTGTCTTTTTATGTTAAATCCTGAAGGCACCCGCCAAGGAAAAGTAGTTTTCGCACAACATAGAGATATCACAGACATAGATTCTGGAGGACAACAATACACGGTAAAAGTATACTCGAGCACAAAAGAAGTATTTCCTGACGGTACTTGGCAACATACATCTATTACTCTCAGGCCAGATACAACAGCACCAGGATATGAGCCAATAATATTTACAAAAGAAAAAGCAGAAGATGTAAAAGTGATAGCGGAACTGGTTGCTGTGTTAGGTTAATTTATGTTAATTCTTTTCCAACGAGGCTTTTCAGAATGAAACAGTGATGATGCCGATCATGCCAGCATGCCCTAACAGTAGTTCATTGGTGATATTATGAAAAGACAAATGCAGAGATTGCCCATCCAGCTTGCAGAAGATCAGAAAATCAAGCTTTCTACAGGCGGGCAGAATATTCTAATAAAGAAAATTCTCAAAGATTTGTGCTCGCTATTCACACCCGGTGGCTACTTAATCTATATCGGAGACGCTCACTCACAATGTGCTTATTACGATGCAGGGAAACTGGCAACCCTTGGTGTCACGATAGAAGAACACGGCAAGATGCCCGACGTTGCTATACACCATGTAAAGAAAAACTGGCTGGTGCTGATTGAAGCAGTACCAGTCATGGGCCGGTCAATCCAAAGCGACGGCAGGAATTAAAGAAATTATTTGCCGGATCATCAGCCGGATTGGTTTTTGTGACAGCCTTTATTGACCGACACGCCATGCTGAAATATTTAAACGATATTTCATGGGAAACAGAGGCCTGGATTGCCGAGTCTCCAACACACTTGATCCACTTTAATGGTGAGCGTTTCCTCGGACCTTATGAAGACTAGCACCATCCCGATGCCTCAGTCAATATCGATACAAAGCGTGACTTGAGGAAAAATGCGGCGGCTGCCCCGACATGGCCCAAGCCGGCGGCACCCAGCCGGAGAATTTGGGGAAGGCCATTTCTGGTTTAGAGAAATTACTGACGAAGTGAGGCGACCTTTTATGGCTTACTATTACTAATGCGGGCGCGGCAGTTAGACTGCCGCACCCGAGTTGGATGTAATTATTTTGTTTTAGTAAGGTTTTTACTGAGTGCCTCGCGATCGCCTCCACTCATACCGGCCATGTATTTGACCAGCTTCTTCCGCGATTCGATATCGTATTGTGTGGTAATGGCAATTTGCTCCATAATCGGCGAACCGCCGCCATGATAAGCGCCGATGTTGCGAATACCGCCGGTTGCCGAACACAGCGAATCGCCGAGATAGCGCCAGAATTGTGCCTGATCTTCGGAAGACATATTGGGATTGCGTTTTGTGTATTTGAGCAGCAGGTCACCCGTTTCGGAATTCATAAAGTCTTTCTCGTGCGGGAAAGTTGCCGTAACGCCACCGGAGATATCGCAGAGAATCTCTGATTCACGCCAGACCGATTCACCCGAGAGACAGCGGCCGACATTGCAGTAAATCGAATGGGGAATAAAGCTGCCTGGGCCATAAGGGACAAAGCCCTTTCCGGGCATGAAGACTTGAGGTCCACCCAGATCGGATGCCGTATAACCGGCGGCATAGCCCAGCTCTGTCACCATGATGATTTCCGCCAGTTTTTCCCTGACATGCGATTCCTTATGGATATTGTTTACTTCGGCAGCCAGAGCTGCCGCGCCAAGGATAACGTCACCGATAGCGGGTTTGCAACCGGAATAGGAATGTCGGTGAAACAGTGCAAAAAGAAGGGCATTGACTCCGCCATGCTGCCATTCCCCGGCCAGAAAGACGCGCTCCCAGGGAATAAAACAATTTTCAAAGATCATATAAGAGTCCGTAGATCCCGGCATAAAACCTCGCTGGTAATGTTCCCGTTCTCGCAGGGAATGGATGGTTACGACCTGTTTGAGACCGTCCCAGTCGCCGGGAATTGCAAAGGCTACCGCATAGTTCTTATCTTCAGGGCGCAGGGCGCGGGTTGGTACGACCAGAACTTCATCCGCCACAGAGGCTTCGGAGATATGGACCTTACAACCCTCCACAACGATGCCGTCCTTCAGCCGTTCCTTGATGTAAACATAAGAGCCTGGATTAGGTTGGTCCGCAGGACGCAGCATGCGGTCGCCTTTTACGTCCGTTTGGGCACAGCAGCCGATAAGGTCTTCGGTCTGGAATCGGGTAAGCCACTTTTTGAAATTTTCGTGATATTGCGTTGCCCCGTTATTCATCTTGTCTGCTTCAAAAGAGACGTTATAAATGGCGTTAGTGGCGTCAATACCCATGCAACGCTGGATGCAGCCGCCAACCTTCTGGCAGAGCATGCGCGTCATATCCTGCTTCTTGTGCAGATCTTCTTTGTTTTGATGAACATGGGTGAACCGGTTGATGCGTTCACCTGTCAGATGCGAGATGGCCGTCATTAAATCCTGATTTTCCGGTTTTTCCGCCTCGTCGTAGGTTGTGCCGATGGTGTTGAGACACCGCATCTGTAATTCATCGTCGCGGTCGATAAGTTGGCCGTCGAAGTACAAATTACGCTTCATCTTTGTAAGCCCTTTGATGTAATCCTTTTTTGTTCTCATGCTTGTCTTCTCCTTTTGTTATATATAATCTTTTTCAGATTGACACTCTCGCTATTAACCTTATATAGGATATCTTACGTAATTTTCAATATTCTTCTTCAGGAAGCGAGTATAACATATTTATGGACATAATCCTCTATTTTATAGATTTTTTTATTCACCTTGATCAGTATCTGCCGGTGATCATTGAGGGCTTTGGCGCATGGGCTTATGTTATTGTATTTATTGTCATTTTTTGCGAAACCGGCCTGGTGGTAACGCCCGTTCTTCCGGGGGATTCGCTGCTTTTTGCTTTGGGCGCGCTGGCCGCGCTGGGGGCGCTGCATATTGAAGCGCTATTGATTTTACTTTGCGTTGCCGCCATCGCCGGGGACAGTGTCAACTATGCGATCGGACATTATATCGGCCCGAAAGTGTTTAGTTATGAAGACAGCCGTTTTTTTAAAAAGAAATATCTTCTGAAAACGCATGAGTTTTATGAAAAGCACGGTGGCAAAACCATTATTATTGCCCGTTTTATGCCGTTTATCCGAACATTTGCTCCTTTCATAGCCGGTGTCGGCGCCATGAGTTATTCTAAATTCATATTATTTAATATCACCGGCGGCATTGCGTGGGTTGTCATTTTTCTGATGGGCGGATATTTTTTCGGCAATATACCAACAGTCAAAAGTAATTTTACAGTCGTGATCATTGTCATCGTTGTTATTTCCGTCATGCCGGGTTTTATTGCATATGTCCGGCAAAAATTCATTGCCCGACGAAAGGCAACAGGGAAAGGTTGATTAATGAAACTTAAACTAACTGCCATCATCACCATAACATTTATAATGTTTCTATCGCTACCCGTCGAAGCAAAAAATATTTTTAAACTAGGCCATGATATCACCATAGCAGAAGGGCAAAAGGTGGATAACATTGTCTCTGTTGGCGGACAGATCACGGTGAACGGGCTTGTTGAACAAAATGTTCTGGCCGTTGCCGGCTCTGTTGTATTGACCAATAAAGCCGTTGTTCGGGGCAAAGTGATCGTCATAGGTGGTGTTGTAGCCAGGGGGAGTGGGTCTATGGTTTTCGGCGATATCACGGAAATAAACTCATCCACTCTGTCATCATCCATTGCCTCCGCCCTGCGGGGTGAATCGGAAGGCTGGTCATTAATCTTAAATATTATTTCTCTGTGCTTTTTCGCCATTATCCTGATTATCGCGCTGATCATGACATTGCTGATTCCCCGGTCATTGGCCGTTATTGCCAATGCCATTCAGACAAACAAGATAAAATCTTTTTTATGGGGCTTTCTAACGACTCTGATGATTGTGCCTTTTTTTATGCTGTTGGCCATATCCATTATCGGTATTTTTTTAATGCCGCTGGCGTTTACAGCTCTCCTTCTGGCGGCCATTATCGGTTTCATCGCGTTTAGTTCACTCTTGGGTAATTTTATCATCACCAAATTATTTCACGGATATAAGAAATCAATGGTTAAAGAGACATTGGTGGGCTTGGGTTTGCTGTGGCTTCTAGGCTGGATACCCTTCTATATCGGGACGCTGATAAAAGTTTTAGCCATTACCTTTGGACTGGGCGGTGTTTTACTGACGCTCTCTCGCAGGAAAACCAGCCAGTAGAAAAGCGCCGCCACTATACATACCGGATTCGTTTCCCATATGTATGCGAGACATCATATAAATACACACTTCATTTGACCTTGAATCTACACCCATTCCTCAGAAAGCACATTGCCCTGGATGCTGATGACAATGGCTTTTAGCGGCACTTTTCTTGCCGCCTTTTGCAAGCCGGCCTGGGTAATTTGCATCAATCCTCGGCAGCAGGGCACCTGCATCATCACCACGGTAAGTGTATTGATTTTGGCCTCATCCACCATCCTGCGGATTTTTTCAATATATTCATCCTGTCCCTCGTCGAGCTTGGGACAGGCAATGGCCAGACTTTTACCCTTTAGAAACCGCTCGTGAAAATCGCCTAAGGCAAAAGCCACGCAGTCCGCGGCCAGCACCACATCTTTGCCGCGGAAAAAGTCGGCGGCGGGATTCACCAGATGCAGTTGGATCGGCCAGTGGGTTAGTTCGGATGATTGCTCTCCTGCGTGCGTTTTGCCGGGGACGGCTTGCGCCTTACGTTCAAATGTGGTGTGAGCCGAACCAGGACAACCGCCTGTTTGGCTCATGACACTAAGATTTTGCGGGGTTGTTTTGCCATGAAGGAGCTGAGAGTCTTCCCGCTTTTTGCGGGTAATGGTTTCCTGAACCAGTTTTTCATCGAACGGATCGGCTTCGCGTTCTTCGATGGTCAGCGCGCCTTCGGGGCACTCGCCCAGACATGCGCCGAGCCCATCACAAAAAACATCATTAACCAGTCTTGCCTTGCCGTCGATGATTTTTATCGCCTCTTCATGACAGCCCGGCACACACAAGCCACAGCCGGTGCATTTTTCTTCATCGATATTGATGATCTTGCGTTTCATGACATTCCTTTCATCGCATCTACCAGTTCCTGCACAGCGGTGGCGGACTTGTCCAATGCTTTTTTCTCATCTGCTGTCAGCCGGAGAGAAATAATCTGCTCGATACCATTTTTACCCAGCTTTACCGGTACGCCGACAAACAAACCGGAAATGCCGTATTCACCTTCCAGATAAGCGGCACAGGGCAGAATTTTCTTTTTGTCTTTCAGGATGGATTCCGCCATCTCAACTGCTGCCGAGGCCGGCGCATAGTAGGCGCTGCCTGTTTTTAAAAGCCCGACAATTTCCGCGCCGCCGTTGCGTGTGCGTGTAGCCAGTGCGTGAATACGCTCAGGAGACATCAGTTCCGTAATCGGCACGCCCGCCACGGTGGAAAAGCGCGGCAGCGGCACCATGGTATCGCCGTGACCTCCCAGCACCAGTGCGTGAACATTTTCCACGGAAACATCCATCTCCATCGAGATAAAGGTGCGGAACCTCGCGGAATCCAGAACGCCGGCCATGCCAATGACCCGGTTTTTGGGGAAACCGCTTTCTTCCATCGCCACATGACACATGGCGTCGAGGGGATTGCTGACAATGATCAAAATGGCGTTGGGTGAATGTTTTGCGACTTGCCCGGTTACGTTTTTCATAATGCCCCGGTTGGTTGCCAGAAGATCGTCGCGGCTCATGCCCGGTTTGCGGGGGATTCCCGCCGTAATAATGACGATGTCGGAATTGGCCGAAGCCTCATAGCTGTTTGCGCCGGTGAGATGCGCGTCATGTTTTTCAATCGGCGCGGCTTCGGCTAAATCCAGAGATTTACCCTGCGGCACGCCCTCAATGATATCGATCAACACAACATCGGCCAGTTCTTTTTCCGCCAGCCTTTGCGCCGTCGTCGCCCCGACATTGCCTGCTCCCACCACTGTAACTTTTTGATTCATATCATCTATTCCCTTAAGGTTTTTATTTAACCCCGCTGTTGCGGGACGAGCGTCCATTCTCCGCAGCTTACTGCGATATAATGACCTTCATTTCATACCTCGACAGCGAGCTCGCGAGGTGGTTGATTTGCCCGTGTTGTTTTTACTATAACAAAACACAAAATAAATCAATCGCATGAACTCAAGCAACTGCCTCGGCTATTTGATCACCATCGGAATTCCAGCGACCATCAGGATGACACGCGACGCTTCGCGCGCCAGGGCTTGATTGGCAAAGCCCAGGGCATCGCGGTAAATGCGGCCCAGCGGATAGGGCGGAACAAGCCCCAGGCCGACTTCATTGGAAACGACGAGCCACTGCCCGCCGCATCTTGCCTGCGCGGCGATCAGTTCATCAATTTCGATCTGGGAGTGGCGCAGGATAACGTCGTCTTGGGTATCTTCCGGCAGCGAACAGAGTACGTTGCTAACCAGCAGGGTGATGCAATCGACAATCACCACGGGGGCAGCAGACGAGTCGAGATGATGGGCTATGTTGTGCGGCAGTTCAAGCGTTTGCCACTCGGGTGGTCGCGAGGCTTGGTGTTTACGGATGCGTTCGGCCATTTCAATGTCATTGGCAGTGGCCGTGGCAATAAAAAGGACAGATTTCCCTGCTTCGCGCGCAATCTTCTCGGCGAAGGAACTTTTCCCGCTACGTGCACCACCCAAAATGAGCGTCAGACCACTTACGGGGATTTCAGGAATCATATTTTTCCTTTCAGACTCGAAAGTCTCCGGCAGCGTGGGCCACGGGAGAAACGGTTGTGTTCGCCATTGCTTTTATTGCCGCAAACGAGGTTAAAAAATCATCTTCGGAAAATACCTCTACCGTCAATACACCGCAATAGTTGGCACGGACAAGTTCATCCAGTACGGCACGCAACTTCTCCTTGGGCACATGCGCCAGGGACTGGTGGTCGCGCCCGGCAATGCCGTGGATATGGATCACGCGCGTGCGCGGCAGGGCATTTTGTAAATAAGCGACCGGGTCGTGGTGATCGAGACAGAGATGTCCTATATCCACCGTACGGCTGACGGCAACGCGTTCCAGCACCGGTTCATAGAAATCAAGCGGGTAACCTTCCAGATTTTCGACGGCCAGTTTCTGCATGCCGCCTGCCCATTCTCCCACGATTTCCAGCGACTGGATGGCTTGTTCCTGCCAGCGTTGCATGGCCTCAAACGCTCCGCCGTGACGAACGGATTGACCATCCAAATGCAAAACATAAGCCCAGGGATCCAGCTTGCGGGTGCAGTTAATGACGCGGTGGGCCTTCTCGATCGAGGCGTGGCGCGGGGAATCGTCGTCGGCCAGACGCAAATCCAGCGGCAGGTGGACGGTGTATGTCAGGTCATTGCCGGCAGCGATATTGCGCAGTTCGGCAATCTGCACTCTTGACGGCAGGTTACCCGGACCGTCGTCCACTTCGAACAGCACCAGTTCCACATCCTGCACTTTCCCGGCCAGATAGCGGACATTGGGCAAAATATCAGCAGGGATAATATAGGACGTTGTACCCAGCCGGAAAGGATAACAAGTCATTTTACACCTATGGTGAAGCTCAGCAAAATAACCGTTTCGGTCACTTCAACCAGCAGGCCGAACACGTCACCGGTCACACCGTTAATGCGGGTATAGGCCAGTCCCAAAACAGCCGCGGCCGCCAACAGGGCAGCAAGCACGGCCCAAAAACCTTGCATGCCTAGCAGAAAGGCGAGGCCCAGCGGTAAAATCGCTATGATGAAAATAGCGCTGCGTCTGAACCCTGAGGAAAAATCAGCGCCCATACCGCCCATGTGGGCGAGCGGGAGCAACGAAGCCGGCAGGATGAGCCAGCGGCTAATGGTTGCGGCAAGGATAATAGCCAACCCGGAAGAAGGCGCAAGTAAACTCAAAGCCGCGGCTTTGAGCATCAATATAAGCGTGAGCCCAATGCCGCCAAACGTGCCTAGCTGCGGGTCTTTCATGATTTCCAGTCGCCGTTCAATCGTCGCTGAACCCAGTAAGCCGTCGCAACAGTCGGCTAAGCCGTCAAGATGCAGTCCGCCAGTCAGGCAGACCCATACCAGTAAAGTCAGCAAGCCAACGATCAGTGGCGGGAAATACAGCGTGAGCGCCAACCAGATAAGCCAGGTCAACCCGCCGATAACAACTCCCACCAGCGGATACCAGATCCCGGCGCGGCCGCTATCGCCAGGACGCCAGTCTCCCGGCATGCCGAACGGCAGCGTGGTTAGTAAGCCAAAAGCAGTGCGTAGATTACGCATAATGGTCCTCTCTTCTTGAGCCTTGAACCTTCAGTCTTTACCCTTGCTCACTCACACCGGCTTCAGCGAATGTTGCCATTCCCCGCAGGATGCGAGACGAGGCTTCAATCAGATGAAAAGCAAGCACCGCACCGGTTCCTTCTCCCAGGCGCAGGTTCAGGTTAAAAAGCGGCGTCAGACCGAGATATTTATGCATGGCCTGGTGGCCAATTTCCACAGATTGGTGCGCGGCAAACATGTAATTGCGTACATCCGGAGCCAGGCCGACCGCGATCATGGCGGCGGCGGTCGAGATGAATCCGTCCACGACGACGGGAATACGACGCGCCGCAGCGGCAATCATCACGCCGGCGAGTCCCGCAATTTCCAATCCGCCAACTTTTCTCAGGACATCCAGTGCATCGGCAGGATCAGGCTGGTTAAAAGCGATGGCCTGTTCGATCACCTTAATCTTATGTGCCAGACCGGTATCGTCGAGCCCGGTGCCACGACCGGTAACTTTGGCAACCGGTAAACCCGTCATCACGGCGACAATGGCCGATGATGGCGTCGTGTTGCCGATACCCATATCGCCGGTGGCAATCAAGTCGAGACCTTTTTCTGCGACCTCGGCCAGCACATCCATGCCACAGGTAATCGCTATTTCGGCTTCGGCGCGGGTCATGGCCGGACCCTTGGCCATGTTGCGCGTTCCACGGGCGACTTTACGGTGCAACAATCCCGGCAGGGACGGGTCAAAATCGGAAGTGACGCCAATATCGACAATGGTTACGCTGGCCCCTGCCTGGCGCGCCAGCACATTGATGGCGGCGCCGCCCGAAAGGAAGTTCAGCACCATTTGCGGTGTGACTTCGACAGGAAAGGCGCTAACGCCTTCCAGCGCAACACCATGGTCAGCAGCCATGATGATCACCGCCTTGCGGTTAACGGCTGGAAATGGATCGGCCTTCATCCCAGCCAATTGGATGGAAATTTCTTCCAATCGGCCAAGGCTCTGGGGTGGTTTGGTCAAATTGTTTTGTCGTGTCTGGGCCTGTTTTGCGGCTGTAATATCAATCGGGGGAATCGTTGGATAATTCATAGTGTTTTCCTTTATATTATTTGAATATTTTTATATCCGGATGGAAAATTAATGCCATGATTTCGACAGCATCAAAAATGCGCGGCGATGCCCGATTAATCAAGTTAGCATCTATCGGATAAATTTTATTATTTTTTACTGCCTGCACTTCTCCAAATTTTTGCCAGAATCTATTTACCGCCACAAATGTTTTATCATTAACCATTGGCGCAAAAATAATTATTTCCGGCGATGCTCCGATGATACCTTCCGCGCTGTACCGGGGATAGTTGGCCATATCCTGGGCTGCGACATTAACGCCTCCGGCCCGCTCAATGACTTCATTGATTAAAGTACCACGGCCTGCCGTGACAATGGGCTCCAAACCAAGCTGGAAAAAAACGCGTGGTTTCCTTTTGAGGCGTATCTGTGCCTTGATATTATTTAATCTCTTTTGAAGTTTTTCCACCAGAATGCCTGCGTCCTTTGCCCGATTGGTTATTTCGCCGATATGCAAAATGCTTTGCAGAACACTATGGGTATCCGAAGGATTTGTTACATAGACGGGTAAACCGAGTCTTTCCAATTGCTGTACGGTATCTTTTCTGTTGCCGTCAGCGGTGGCCAGGATTAAATCAGGCTTCAGGGAAACAATCTTCTCGATGGACGGATTTGTGAATCCGCCTATGCGCGCTTTTGTACGCGCTGCTGCCGGCCAATCACAAAAAGTGGTAACGCCCACGATTCTATCGTCAAGGCCAAGAGCGTAAAGGGTTTCTGTGATTCCGGGAGCAAGGGAAACAATCCTCTGCGGCGCATTTGAAATATTTACACGACGGCCTATTTCATCAGTTACTGTGCGGGCGCAAGATAGCTCGACGCAAAAAATCGTAAGGAAAACGGTTAAAAAAAATATCAGCGTATGATCTTTCAGGCAGACAAGCTTAAAACTCAAAGGAGAGTCCTCCCTTAAATGTTCTTCCCGGCATGGGATAGTAGAAATTGGGCATCCCATACTGGACATAGTCTATACCGAATGATGAATACATCGTATCGGTAAGATTCTCCACGCCCGCAAACACCGATAGCTGGACCATACCAATGGTTGGTTTGTAAAGAACATAGAAATCCAACAGCGTATGGGATTCCAGTTTCTCGGCATTGTTGTCATTGTCGCCGGAAAGAAACGCATCGCCCACATGGCGCATTCTCGGCTTCAGCGTCACGTTATAAGGCAAATAGATTTCAAGGCCTGCGTTGATTATGCGATTGGGAACCAGCGGCATTTCTTTTTTGTTGAATTCTCCATTTTCGAAGGTTGCCTTGTGATACGTAAAATTTCCATAAACTTTCAGATATTTCTGCCACAGATAGGAAACGGACAATTCCACCCCGTCGTGGCGGGTTTTGCCCGCATTGCGGTTCTCCCCTAAATATAACACCGAATTGTAAATAACATACTGAATTTCGTCTTCCATATCAATGCGGAAAAGCGTCAGGCCCAATTTGAGATTTTCGAGAGGATAATATGTCGTGCCGACTTCCACGCTTACGCCTTTCTCTTTTTCTAATGTCATGAGGAAGGGCGACGGGCTTTGGTAACCGTTGAAGGATGCAATTTCATCCAGGAAAGGAATGCGATAAACGGTTGCGTATTTTGCAAAAACTTTTGATTTCTTCCCCCAAAGCCAGGTCAAACCTGCTTCATAAGCTTCGGCACGATAAATTTTTTCATTGTTGAAGTTTTTCGCGGCATCCATCAGATCGTTGTTTGAACCCTCGATTTTCGTTTGCTCAAAACGGTATCCGACGCTTAAAATCATGTTTTTGAAGATACTGAATTCATCGCGGATATAGGCCGCAGCGCTGTCCCGTGTAAAATCCGCCGTGCTTAATTTATCGGTTCTCTCCCGGTTGTTGAAAAATTCTTTTTTGTACGGTTCCCGATAATAGTCCGTGCCGACAATAACCTTATTTTGAAATCCGAAAATTTCTTTATTCAGAATATACTTCGGTGTGATGCCGTAAGTGTCGGAGGTTGTGTCGGAGTAAATATAGGAATAGGGAGACCAGGAGGAAGCCCAGGACGGCATGTTGCTTTGCAAATCTTTTCGTCCATACATGAAATTCACTTCCAGTTGGCCTGCGGATCCCCAGAAGGATTTGACGCCGAAGTTGACGTTGGTAAATTTGTCACGGCCATCGTTATCATCATTGGCATTCATCCAAAACAGGGGCATGGCGGGCTGATACTGACGGCGGTTCTGCTGCATTTGTTCTTTGGTCAGAGCGCCGGGCAACTGATAGTCGGCCCGGTTAAAAGAAACGCCCATGGAAAGATTCAGCAAATCATGGGCGGCGTAACCCACATCAAAGCCTCCGCCCTGGGCCGAATATTTGGAACGTTCGCGATACCCTTCACTGAGCTGATTCTCTCCGGTCAACGCATACGTCCATTTATCCGTCGCACCGATAACGCCGATCCGTTCATTGTGCAGACCATAACTTCCGGCCAGCGCCGAGGCGTTCATGGCTGGTTTACTTTTGCCTTTTTTGGGAATGATGTTGATCACGCCGCCTATCGCCGCATCGCCGTAAAGGACGCTGCCCGGCCCCCTGATAATTTCGATCCGTTCAATCATGTTGACCGGCATTTGCAGCCAATTGATCGAGGCCATGTCGGTCCGGTTCAAACGGCGGCCGTCCAGCATCACCAAAGTCTTCCCGTAAGGATTGTCGCCGCCGATACCGCGTATGTCGATCAGGGCTTGTGAGGAATTGCCGCTATAAGTCCGAAACTGAATGCTTTCAAGCTTATCGAGAACCTCAACAACGGTCGTCGCGCCGGAGTTGCTGATTTCGTCAGCGGTGATAACGGTGACATTGGCGGGTGTTTTGCGGACTTCCTGTGTATCGCGCGTGGCCGTAACCACGACCTCGCCCATTTTGACCGGTTCATTCTCTTTCAGGTTTTGAGCATGTATTGATGAAACAGAAACCAAAGACAACACTAGAACAAAAAACAGGAACTTCTTCATGGCGCTTTTCCCTTCCCCCCTCGGGATTAAAGAAAGTAAGTTGAACTGTCCATAAAGTCTCCTGGCTTGCGGCAACCTAGTCTCCACGCCTTCCCGACTTTTTGCGTCAGTGGCATTTTGTGGATTTCGTTCCGCTTACAGTTGCGGGGCAGCGCCGGAATTGAACCGGCTTCCTTTATTGAACAATCTAGTCAGGTTAACAATGTTACGCGGGGCGATCCGTCATGTGGATTTTGATCGATCCCCACATCGACATCGTAAACCTCTTTTATATTTTGCGCGGTCAAAACGTCCGCGGGAGTCCCTATATCATATTTTCTCCCGTTGTGAAGTAAAAGAATTTGGTCGGCGTTTTGCGCGGCCAGATTGATATCGTGGGTCACAAATACGACGGTCAGCTTCTGTTCGTAGTTCAGTTGGCGAAGCAAAAACAGGAACTGCGCCTGATGTTTCAAATCCAGAAAAACGGTGCTTTCATCCAAAAGCAGAATTTTCGTCTCCGAAGCCAGGGCACGGGCAATCAGCACACGCTGCCTTTCGCCGGCGGAAAGTTCATTAAACCGGCGGTGGGCAAAGGACAGGCAGTCGGTTTTGGCCATTGCCTCCTGAACGATGCGATAATCTTTTTTGTCTTCAAACGCCAAGGCATGCAGATGAGGAAACCGCCCCATCAGCACAATTTCTTCGGCAAAATACGGAAACACAGCCTGCGATTCCTGTGGGACAATCGCCACCGTCCGGGCAATCTCCTGGCGCGTGAAGCGGCGCGTATCCCTGTCCTCAATGAGCATCTGGCCAGTATCCGGAAAAAGCGTGGCATTGAGAATTTTAAGCAGCGTGGTTTTGCCGGAGCCGTTGGGCCCGATCACTGCGACAATCCGCGCCTCGTCCAGACCAAACGACACATCGTCTAAAACGGGTTTAGCCGCGTAACGAAAAGAAATATTTTGCGCGCAAATGATCGACATTACTCGCGGCCCTTCCTTCTCATCAGAAAAATAAAATAGGGAGCGCCGCAAAGGGCGGTGATCACGCCAACCGGTAATTCCGCGGGCGCAAGGATAGTGCGCGCCAGCGTATCGGCTACGACCATAAAAGACGCGCCAAAAAGCGCCGCCGCAGGCAAAAGCAAGCGATGATCGGAACCAAACACCATACGCATTATATGCGGCACCATGATGCCGACAAACCCTATGATGCCGGCAAGCGACACGGCTACCGCCGTGATGAGCGATGTAACGATTAGCAGAATATATTTCGTCCTCTCCACATGGACACCCAACTGCTGAGCGGTTTCTTCGCCCTGCACCATCAAGTTGAGTTTGCGCGCCTGCGCGTAAAGAACGATAAAGCCGATCAGCAGGCACAGGGCGGCCACGGCGATTTCTTTCTCCGCCGCGCTGGAGAGGTCGCCCATCAACCAGAAACTGATGCTGTGCAACTCCATGCTGTTGACAATGGACAGGAAAAAAAGAATTGCGGCGGAAAAAAAAGAATTGACCACGACGCCGGCCAAAAGCAGAGAATTATCCAACATCAATCCTCTCGATCCTCCGGCCACGATAAACACCAGCAAAACGGTAATCAGAGCACCGCAGAAGGCCAGAAATGGCACACCCATATAAAAGGAACCCGCGCCCAAAACGATGCCGATAATTGCCCCCAGCGCCGAACCGCCGGAAATACCCAGCACATAAGGATCGGCCAGGGGATTGCGCAAAAGCGCCTGAAAAACCACGCCGCTTAAGGACAAAGATGCGCCGACAATGCCTGCGAATAGGATCCGAGGCAGTCGCACGGAAAACAAGATCAGCTCCTCTTCGGACGCAGACACCTTACCGGAAAGCGCGCCCACAATGGCCCCGACCACATCAACGAAAGTGATATGAATCGCGCCGAGGCAAAGCGCAGCAAGGCTAAGCATCACAAACAATAAAAGCAAAAGAGCGCTGATTTGTAACACACGCGATAAGGTCACTCGGCGGTAAATAAATCTTATCCTCCCTGTTCCATAGGATGATTCCCGAGATTTCCGATACGCTTTACAAAGTATTTAATCAAGTGAATTTTGAATCATGGAGACGAAATAGGCTGAAATTAAAGGTTTATTGCCTAGATTGTCATCAGCAATTCATGTCGCCTCCGGTATTCTCGTTATTTGCCAACCTTAATGAAATCGGTCATCTCTCTCCATAAAGAGCCGTCCACGTAAAACGGCCAGTCGTTATGACCGGCCCCCCGGATTACCCACATGCGCTTTTTGCCCTCGGGCAGAGACTCGTATAAGTTATAGGCATGTTTGATAGGCAGAATCTCGTCTCGCTCGGCGCCGACCACGGCAATGTTCCTCTGAAACAATTGCAGATTGCCGATACTGTCATACTTGTCGATCAGCAGCATGGTCACCGGCAGAAAGGGAAACAGGGATTTGGCGACCAAAGCCAGTGTATCCCAAGGCGTGATGAGTATGATCCCGGCAATGGGTGTAGTTGTTTGCTTGGTGACAGAGGCGGCAACGCCACAGCCCAGCGATTCCCCCAGAAGATAAAGCGGTTCTTCATATTGCTTGTAGGCGAGGCGAACCGTTTCCAGACCGTCGGCGACAAACGGTTTTTCGCCTATTTTCCCCGGGCGGCCTCCGTATTTCGGATATTCGGCAAGAATTATCCGGAAACCCAGATCCCTAAGAGGTTCCAGATAGAATCCCCTATCGAGAGCCGTTCCGCCGTTACCGTGAAAAAGAACGATAGTCCCACTGGGCGTGTGTGCGTTATCCGCGGCGATCACGCCCCGATAATCAGAACCTGTCGCCTGCCACAATGCCAGATTCTCCGCCGCCAGCATTTGCGTGGATGGCCATTCGTCATTGGGAAAATAAAGAAATTTATTTTGCATATTACAGCCTCCTAAAAACATGGCTATGACCAGGAATAACCACTGTTTTCTCATGATAAGTAATGACGGTCACCCTCCTTTCGAACATCTCGTTAAACGTAACATATCAGATTATTTTGTAAAGCAGAATAGTTTAATAAAACTAAACCAGTAGGCTACTATGGGGTATTGTTTCTTTTATAAAGATGCATCATTTTTATGGCATTAAATTTCCGTTTCGGTTAAGTTGCTCCCCATGAATACAAATTGGCTACTGGTAAACACACCTGAAGCTGCTCGGCGCGCCGCCGAACATTTGCGTCAGGCTTCGATATTAGGCATTGATACGGAATATGATTCATTCCGGTATTTTAGGGAAAAACTCTGTTTGATCCAAATTTATGCCCCGACAACTACCTATGTTGTTGATGCAACGGCTGGTCTGGATTTATCATTTTTGGCCAGACCCTTTAAAAGTAAATCCGTTATGAAAATTCTCCATGCGGCGGATAACGATATCCGCCTGCTTAAAAGAGATTATGGTTTTGAATTTCAAAACATTTTTGATACGCACCGGGCAGCGATGCTGCTGGGCTTCAGGCAGCTTTCTCTGGATAAAATGATTAAGGAATTCCTTGGCATGGATCTGAAAAAAAGCAAAAAGATGCAACGTTCACGCTGGGATCATCGCCCGCTGACGGATGAGCAATTAGAATATGCCGTTCAGGATGTGACCCTGTTGCCCGCGCTTTATGAAAAGCAGCAAGCCGACTTACGTGAAAAAGGGCTGGAGGGCTCGGCCAAGGAGGCTTTTGCAAGAATCGCCACCGCCAGTTGGCAGGAAAGAATATTCGACCGGCGCGGCTACTCGAAAATCAAAGGATACTATGCGCTGGCACGCGAGCAAAAAGAACTGATCAAAAAGCTCTATGTCTGGCGCTTTGAGCAGGCCAAAGAAGCCAACTGCGCCGTGTTCATGTTTCTGCCGGATGACACGTTGGCAGAGCTGGTGCAAAAAAAGGACAGTCTCCAAGACATTTTATCGCCTGAAAAATACAGACGCTACGGAAATGATATTGAAAAAATTCTCCAATTGGGAGGAGGGAAGCCTCCATTG
>JANYAF010000221.1 GCA_025355175.1 Deltaproteobacteria bacterium
ATCCAACTCCTGCTGCGGATTACGACTGGAAAATTTGCCGACGATTCCGATTTGCTGGATTTGGTTTTCTGAAATTTCATTGCTGATATCTTCGATCTCCCGGCGGTTCACGTTTTTTACGGGGATGCCGCGGTGATTGACGTAGCCCTGGGCGAAGTAAGTATCCTTGCCCAGATCAAGTGTGGCGGGTGACAGACCGGGACCGCTTAGCAAAACCATGGCCACGCGATTGGTTTTGTTCTGGACAATTGCGTTGGTCGAGATCGTGGTGCTCAAGACTATCCTATCAATATTATTTATATTATTGTCTGAAATCAGCCGATCTGCCGCTTCCAGAAGTGAGGCCATGATATTCGCTTGATTCGTGAGTACTTTAGCCTTCTTGATCAGTTGAAAATTTTGAACCAGAACGGCGTCTGTATGGGTTCCGCCGACATCAATGCCAAGTATCATTGCAGCGTCCTTTGATGTTAAATTTTCTCACTTATATATGTTTAAATTTATCTTGACAAGGCAAAAAAAAAGCGTAATGTCAGCCATCAAATACTAGTGTGTTTACACACTAAAATTACTGAAAGGAGGATATATTCTTATGAAGAAGGTATTAGCCATTTTTGTTAGCGTGCTTTTGTTGGCTTCTTTGTCCATCGCAGCCATCGGCTGCAAGGAAGCACCCAAGCAGGAAGCGCCCAAAGTTGAAGCCCCTGCAGCACCGGCAGCACCGGCAGCACCGGCAGCACCCGAAGCAGCTCCCGCAGCACCGGCAGCTCCGGCCCCTGCACCGGCAAAATAATCATACAATCAATTGCAGGATTACAGAACCGGGTAACCTTTGTTAACGAATAGGTTACCCGGTTTTTTTGCGTCTTGACATGCCCGTCTTTAGTGCTTAAATACAAAAAATATGTTAGAAATGAAGGAAAAATAATTTAAGGAGGTGCCTTATGGCGGAGAAAGATTGCGGTTTGGTAAATGGTTTGTTGATCGGTGGTCTGATTGGTGCGGCCATCGGAATTTTGTTTGCGCCAAAAAGCGGTAAGGAAACCCGTCGGGATATCGCCGACAAAGCAGACGAACTTTTGGTGAAAGCAAGGGAAGAATATGAAAAGGCGGCGGTAAAAAGCAAAGAAGCTTACGCGGCGGCGGTAAGTCGCCTGAAAGATGCAGAAGGAACCGCCAGAGAAAAAGTGGAAGAAATAGAAGCAAAAATAAGTGAGTTTGCTCATTCGAGCGCCGATACACTCGCGGATAATAAAGACCGTTTAAAGAAAGCGCTTGACGCCGGGATGGACGCGTATCGGGAAGAAAAAAACAAAAAGACGGTTTAAGCCATCTAGAACCATCATTAATATTTTGCGGCTATCGTGTGAAAATTATCGAGGAGAAGAATTATGTATCTGGAAATCAGTTTGCTAATTTTTGGTATTGCCCTGCTGTTGCTGGTGTTATTTTGTATTCCGATTCTGCTGAAACTATGGCGTGCCGTGAACGACGTCACGGTTACTTTGCAGGTTTTGAATGAGCGACTGCCGGCGATCTTGAAAAACATGGAAGAGATTTCCACCAATATTAATGATTCGACGACGGCTATCAATGGCGAAGTTCAAAAGTGTGCCGCCACGGCCGATCGGTTTCACAGGGTGATGAGTGAGGTGGTCAGTGGAATAGAATTAATTTCGCCGCGGGCCCTCAATTCTCCCTTATTTAGAAAAATGACAGAGTTGATGGCCGTAGTCAAAGGGATAAGGGTTTTTGTTAACGTATTGACCGGCAAGCAAAGGGTATAGAGCGACATGGCCAAGATGACATTTTCCAATAAGGGGGGGCGTGTTGCCGTTTCCAAAAAACCTTTGACCACCGATACGCAAAAATCCGTCGAAGATACCGTGCGGGAAATGAAAAACGCCGCCAAGACGGCCGGTGGCGAGGATTACCGCGAAAAGTCTTTAAACATTCACGGACTCGTTTGCGGCCGTTGCGGCCGGGATTTTTCGGGCGTGAATCGGCAACTTTTAACCGTTCATCACAGAGACGGCAATCACCACAATAACCCCGCCGACGGCAGCAACTGGGAAAACCTTTGCATTTATTGTCATGAGGATGTTCACAGCCGGGAAGTATTGGCAGAATACCTGGGAGGCAATACATCCTCCAGCCGGGATGTTAATCTTGTTTATGGAGAAACGGCATCTGCGGGCGAACCCGGCCTGCTTGCGCAAAAATTAAGGCAGGCTCTGCAAAAAAAGACTTAATTCAGTAACTGTTTCCCGCTGTCGTGTGTTGGGGGTGTTGTCCCCGTCGGTTGTGTGTTGGGGGGTGTTGTCCCCCGCTGGCGGGGGTTGGGGGGTGGTATGAAAACTGATAAAGATAACTTATGCGGTTACAACAAATGCCTTCAACCTTTTGCCAATAAACTTCGCAAAGAGATGACAAAAGCGGAGGCATGTTTATGGAAATATGTTTTGCGTGCCAGGCAGATGGAGGGTTATCAATTTCGAAGGCAAAGGCCGGTATTGAATTATATTGCTGACTTCATGTGTAAAGAACTTCGTTTAGTGATAGAAGTTGATGGAATTACCCATGACTCTAAACTGGAGAAAGACAAACGTAGAACAGATGAACTCAGGCGAGCAGGTTTACTGATGAAGAAGTGTTGACGAATATTCAAGGTGTTGCAAGAGAGATTGAAAGGATCATTAAGGATGTAGGACCACCCCCTACCCCCGCCAGCGGGGGACAACCACCTCTTATATC
>JANYAF010000251.1 GCA_025355175.1 Deltaproteobacteria bacterium
GGACCGGCAAGGACGGATCGCTTGGTATTATTTTCCGGGACAACACTCTCCTATCGCTCGGTCCAAACAGTGCCGTAATCATTGATGAATTTCTATTCTCCCCGGCCCAGGGAAAGTTTTCCATCGTGACCAGGATGCTCAAAGGTACGGCGGCCTATCTTTCCGGCGTGATTGCGAAGCTCTCCCCTAAGTCGGTGCGGTTTCTCACCCCTGTGGGCAATGTGGGTTTTCGTGGGACAAAGTTCCTTGTAAGAATTGATGGGGAGGAACCACCCGATACAAAGCATCTCGGGGAAGATGCTAAAAAGGTATCAAGCGGACCCACGCCTCTCCTGATGGGCAATTCGGAGGAAAAGCCATGAAATCAAAAAATACTTTAATCATTACCATCCTGGTGATGCTTTTCCTCACGGCCTGCTCCGCACCGAAGAAAAACATCTTCGTCCTGATGCCCGACCCGGACGGCAAAACAGGTCAAATAGCGGTTGAAAACCAGGGGGGAACCCTTTTGATTGACAAACCGTGGAATGTGACGGAGGTCAAAGATTCGGTAACGCCGCCGGCGCCGGCCCGGCCGATGGAAGAAAAAGAGATTCAAAATATTTTCGGAGCAGCCCTCTTGGCACAGCCGTTACAACCGGTCACATATATCCTCAACTTCAAAACCGGGGGTGCAGATTTGACGGAAGAGTCCGAAAAAAAGCTGCCGGAGATACTCGCAACCGTGACCAAAAGAAAATCCTCCGATATCAGTGTCGTCGGACATTCCGACACCGTGGGCACAAAAGAGAAGAACTACGAAATTTCCTTCAATCGGGCACAGCGGGTAAAAGAGATCCTTGTTGGGATGGGCGTTGATCCCCTTCTCATTTCGACCGATTCGCACGGGAAAAACAATCTGCTTGTCAAAACCCCGGATGAGGTTGCCGAACCAAAAAATCGCCGGGTCGAGGTGACGATACGATAGCCCTGAGGAGACCACGCCGTTGACGATTCCCGCAACCTGGAAAACGATCCTCCACAGACCAGAAAAGGGTCGTCCCGCCATCGCACTCGTCAGCGCCCTTTTCACCGTCCTGCTGGCCCTGCTCTATCTGTATCAGCCCGTTTTTTTTCGTTTCCTGGACGGTAAATCCTACGATACAATCCTGATGTCCACCCCGCCGGATACGGTCGAAACGTCCGACACACCCGTCATCATAGATATTGATGAAAAAAGTCTGACCAAATACGGCCAATGGCCATGGCCCCGGTATCGCATCGCCATGCTGCTGGACAGACTGATTGCGCTGAAACCCGCAAGTATTGGTCTCGACACAGTGTTCGCTGAACCGGACCGGACCTCCTTTGCGATATTAAAGAAGGAAATTTATCGCGATCTCAACATCACCGTGCCGATGGAACATGTGCCGTTTGCGCTGATGGACAACGACAAGACCCTCGCCGCGACACTTGCACGGGGCCCTTGCGTACTGGGATACAAGTTTACTTTCACCGAAGAAAAACCATCCCCCGGCGACTGCCTGCTGCATCCTCTGAATGTTGCGGTCATCAGGAATGACGGCGCGGCGGCGAGCCGAGACCATGCTCTCTTTCAGGCCCGTGGCATGATCTGTAATCTCCGCCCCCTTGCAGCAAATGCGGTTTCTTCAGGATTTTTCAACGTGATCCCCGATGATGACGGTGTTTTAAGGCGTGTTCCGCTGCTCATGGAGCACAATGGAAAAACCTACCCCAGCCTCGCCTTGGCAACGCTGATCCAGGCAAAGGGGATCAAACAGGCATACCTAAAAATCACCCCCGGCGGCGTTGAATCCCTACGCCTGAATAATACGGTGGTCCCCTTGGACGCCAAAGGCAATCTGCTGATCCATTATCGGGGCAAAGGCAAGACATTTCAATATCTTTCGGCGGTAGACATTCTTGAAGGGAGAGTGAAGGAAAATCAAATACAGGGACGGATCGTTTTTCTCGGCACATCGGCGGCAGGGATTACGGATTTTCACGCGACCCCCTTCGATACCGTCTTTCCAGGGGTTGAAGTCCATGCCACCGTGATCGACAACATACTCAAAAAAGACTTTTTCTCCCGACCCAGTTGGCTTCCCGGTTTGGAGCTGATGCTGGTCGTCGCCGCAGGACTATTCTCCGCCATCCTGCTCCTCCGGACAGGCGCCCTCTGGAGCCTTCTTTTCCTCGGTCTCGGCGCTGTGGGTCTCTGGCAGTGTTCTCGATGGGCACTTCATGATCTGGGCATCTTCATTTCCCCGGTCGTCCCCCTGATTGCACTGGGAAGCAATTTTTCCTTTGTTACGTTGCTTAAGTACTGGCGCGAAGAGCGTGAAAAAAAGGCGCGGGCCAAAGAACTGATGCTCACACAGGATTTCACAATCCGGTGCCTCGCTTCCTTGACCGAATGCAGAGACAGCGAGACCGGCGGACACATCCTCCGCACCCAGCGCTATGTTGCCGCCATATGCGGTCAACTGGAAAACCATCCCAAGTATAGCGACACCTTGGACAGCGAGACGATCGAACACCTCTACAAATCTTCAACCCTTCATGATATCGGCAAGGTAGGTGTGCCGGACCATATCCTCCTCAAGCCCAGCAAACTGACCCCGGAAGAATTTGAAGAGATGAAAAAACACACCACATACGGCCGCGATGCAATCCAGCGGGCGGAAGAGAAATTCGGGACCGGCAAAAACAGTGAATTTCTCCGTCTTGCCAAAGAGATTGCCTATACCCATCATGAGAAATGGGACGGCACCGGGTACCCGAAAAAGCTGAAAGGGGAGGAAATCCCCATTTCCGGAAGAATCATGGCCCTGGCGGATGTTTATGATGCCCTGATCTGTCAGCGCGTATACAAACCCCCCTTCACCCATGAAGAAGCCATCGCCCTGATCGTTCAACTCAAGGGGGTGCTCTTCGATCCTGGCGTGGTCGTTGCGTTTCTCGAAGTTCAGGAAGAGTTCCGGAAAATCTCGATCGAACTGGCGGACGGTGAAGGGCATCACGAGATCATTTGATGTCTGCACCTCTATCCGAGCAAGTCCCGCCTGAACAAGCTTGTCTTCAAGGATGTGTACCAAAGGACGTTGTTTGTCACTGCCCGACTTAGGTATGTATTCAAATTTCTTTTGACATACACGTCTCACTGTCTTATGTTTCCATCATGAAAATCAGAATTACTTTTATCGGCTTGTTATTGGTCATTGCTTTCTTAGTTTTGGCGGGCTGCCAACAAAAGCGTAGTGCTGTTGTGATTGACCACAAGGACAAGGAATATCAAAAAGATTATACTCGTCCGTTGCCACCGGGCGAACTGGCACTCCGAAAAATCGCTGATCCCAGCCAGATTCCCGACTACACACAGGCTTTCTCTGATCTGGACGGACTGCTCGCAGCCATTAACAACAGTCTGAACTTCATGGCCAAATCATCGAGCAAAAAGTTCTATCCTTACGGCGACATCACACATGAACATGCGGTAAGAAGTCTACGGGAACTGAAAATACTTGTTGCTTCGGGGTTGTCGCCCAGGCAGTTGAACAAAGTTTTGCGGGAAAGATTCGATACGTATATTTCGGTCGGCTGCGATAGCCAGGGAACGGTGTTGTTTACGGGATATTATACGCCGATTCTTGATGGTTCGCTCACACGCACAGACCGTTTCAAGTATCCTTTATACAAGTCGCCTGATGATCTGATAAAAGGCCCTGACGGGGCGATTCTGGGCCAAAAGGGGCCCGACGGCCGGATCCGAAAATACCCCAGCAGGCAGGATTTACAAAATTCCAACATCCTTGCCGGCAATGAGCTTGTATGGCTTGACAACGCGTTTGAGGTTTATATCGTACATGTGCAGGGTTCGGCCAAAATTCGGATGCCGGGCGGACAAATCGATACGATCGGCTATGACGCTCATAATGGCTGGGAGTACGAAAGTATCGTGCATAAAATGATAGCGGATGGAAAGCTTGCCTCAAAAAATATCAATCTTAAAGCCATGATTGATTATTTTAAGGCCCATCCTGATGAAGTCGATCTGTATATTAACAAAAATCCCCGATTTGTTTTCTTCAGGTTCGAAAAAGGCGACCCCAAAGGTTCTATTAATGAGCCGGTCACGCCGTTTAGAACGATTGCAACGGATAAGAATATTTATCCCAGGGCGATGTTTACCTTTGCCGCGGTTGATCTGGAAAGGCCCGTAGGGTTCGCGCTGGATCAAGATACAGGAGGCGCTATCCGGGCCGCGGGCAGATGCGATGTGTATATGGGCGTTGGCGACCGTGCTGGTGAACTTGCCGGCGGAACATACCGCGAAGGGCGGCTTTATTATCTGTTCATCAAACCTGATGCTGATCAGACGGCCGGAAATGATGGACAGTGAAACACAAAGTTACTTAAAACCAAGGGGAATTAGCTGGTAATTCCAATTCTAAGCAATGCCTTATCAAAAGCTGTGGCTTTTGTGAAATTCCCGCCACAGCTCGTCCCGGAAGTCCGGATGGGCAATGGCGATGAGGGCCTTTGCCCGCTCGCGGACTGATTTGCCTCTCAGGTCGGCGATCCCGTACTCCGTTACAATACAATGAACATCCGCTCTGCTTACGCAGACGCATGCGCCCTCATGGAGATGGGCTGCCACTCTTGATACCGTTCCTCCCTGCGCCGTGGAATGAAAAGCCAGGATGGACCGGCCGCCTTTCGAACGCGTCGCGCCGCGCACAAAATCGGCCTGCCCGCCGATGCCGCTGTATTGACTGTAACCGATTGTGTCAGAAGCGACTTGCCCGGCCAAATCAACTTGTAATGCCGAATTGATCGACACCATATTGTCATTTTTCGCAATGATCTCCGGGGCGTTTGTGTAATCCATGGAAAAAGCTTCCACTTCAGGATTGTTATGGATGAATTTGTACAGTTTCTCCGTTCCCATGAAAAAAGCGGAGACCATTTTCCGGCGGTGGCAATTTTTCTTAGAACCATTGATCACGCCCGCTTCGACAAGATCGACCACGCCATCGGAAAACATTTCCGTGTGTACCCCCAGATCCTTTTTGTTTTTCAGAAATCCCAGCACGGCGTCGGGGACAGCACCGATACCGAGCTGAAGACAATCACCATCTTTGATCAGCTCTGCACAAAAGCCTCCGATTGCCTCATCAACCGATATGATGGTCGGAGGTTTCAGGATCAGCGGCGCCCTCTCGCATTCCACGATGTAATCGATTTCGGATACATGAATAAAAGAGTTTCCCAGGGTTCTGGGCATATTCGGCGTGACTTCCGCAATCACGAGTTTCGCACATTCCGCCGCCGGTTTTGTGTAATCGACGGAAACACCAAAGGAACAGTAGCCGTGCTCATCCGGCATGGACAGCATGCAGAGGGCAACGTCAACAGGCAGAATACAATCCTGGAAGAGTCTCGGCAAGTCGCTGTTATTCACAGGAGTAAACCGGGCGCGCCTTTCATTGATGGCCTTTCTGGATGTCGCCCCGGCAAAAAGCGAATTATGTGTAAAATATTGTTTATTTTCCGGCAAGCAATAGAGTGAACGGCCCATGGCCACCTGATGTACAATTTCCACATCCCGGTAGGCCTCCCGATTATCGACCATTGCGTCCAGTAAAAGTTCGGGACTGGCCGCAGCATGACCCGCAACAACGCGGTCACCAGACTTGATATATGTAACTGCCTCTTGGACAGTGACCAATTTCTGTTTATACAACTTCTCCCAAGCCATTATAACGCCTCCACATTTCGATAGTGCGATCACAAATACCGTAGATATGATGACCGGCCCTTTAGGACTGGAACTCGGAGTTCATGCAGACAGATACGCAATCCTCCGGTCTGGCCCGGTGCGAAAAAAATGACCCCCTTTATGAGGCCATTTTTTTCATTTCACACCGGACAACAAGAGATTCCCATGTTCCGGGTATCTTCTAAAAAACGTAGTCTTTATCTTTCTGTAGCCATTCGATCAGGATTTTTTCCCGCATTTTCCTGATTTTAGCCAGCCCCTCCGGCGTCCAGTCATAGATGCCGGTCCCGGTTTTGGCCCCATAGTTGCCCTTGTCGACGGGATCCTTCAGAACCCGGGAGACTTCATGGGAATCGCAGATTTCCGGCATCATGTATTTGGAGATGTTGTAAAAAATATCCAAGCCTCCCAGATCGGCGGTTTCCAGTGGGCCGGTCACCCCAAGCCTGCGGCCGATGCTGTATTTGATCGTCGCATCCACGGCCTCTTTGGAGGCAATGCCCGAATCCACGATAGACATGGCTTCCCGCAGCAGGGCGTACTGCATGCGATTGCCGATGAAGCCGGGAGCCTCGCGCTTCAAGGGAATGGGTTTCTTGCCGATGATCTCCATAAGCTTCACTGTGATATCTACGGTCTGTTGACTGGTGTGCTTGCCGGGAACCACTTCTACCAGCGGTAACAGATGTGGAGGATTCCAAAAATGGGCAACGACAAACTTATCCTTCCTCTGGATAGATTCGGCAATGGCCGTCGGGCTCAAACCGGAGGTATTGGTGGCAAATACGGTATGCGGCGGACAGAGTTTATCCATTTTAGCATACACTTCCTTCTTGACACCCAGATCCTCAGCCACAGACTCAATTATAAAATCTGCAGCGACGGCTGCTTCTTCCAACGTAGTCACGCCTTTGATCCGCCCCAGGATGGCGGGGATATCGGCTTTGGCGACCAGGTCATTCTCGCGATACATGGCCAGAGCGGCGTTGATATTCTTGAATCCCCTCTCCACGCTGGCATCGCTGCGGCCAAACATTCTTACGTTATAACCCGCCTTGGCAAAGGTCAGGGCGGTACCATAACCCATCGTACCTGTGCCCAGGTTGCATATATTCTTGATATCTTCCACTTTCATGAAATCGCCTCCTTAAGATGGTCCGGCGGATGGGTTAAAAAAGATCCCCATCCACCGGAGAATAATGATACGTCGTCAGAATGGGATAAAGGTCAGGCCCAGGAGCATGACAATACCGACAATAATCCAAGTAATGAACGTATAACCCACGAAGTCCCGGAACTCCACACCCGCGACCGCCATGAACGGCAGCGCCCAGAAAGGCTGAATCAAGTTGACCCAGTCATTACCGAAAGCATAAGCAATAACGGTCTTGGCATGGGGTACGCCAAGAGCGGCACCGGCCTGAATGATATAAGGGGCCTCGACTGCCCACTTGCCGCCACCTGAAGGAATGAAGTAACCCAGGATGTTGGAGAGAATGGCAACAAAGGCCGGGAAAGTAGTCGGTGTGGTGAAGGCGATGATCGCGGTGGCAAAAACCTCCACCAAACCGGTAAATTTCATGATACCGAATATACCGGCATAGAACGGAAACTGCAGGAGCACACCCCAACTAGCCGGTGTGGCGGCCTTGACGGCTTTTATCAGGTTGGCAGGCGTCTTGTGCAATAGAATGATGAGCATCATGAAGATGAAATTGACCGTATTGATATTCAGAGACGCACGCTTATCGAAGAAATAATATCCCAGAAAAACTATAAACATCAAAACGATAATCCAGGATAAAATTGGGGTGTGCATCAGGCGTTCGCTCGGGGTTTTGATATCCACTTTTTCACATTCAACAACATGGCTCTGATTCAACAGTTCGGGATATTGTTGTTTCATGGTCACGATATCACCTTCCTTGGGCTTGAAAAGCCAGCCATAAAGGAACATGATCGTTAACATCACTAGCAGGAGGATCCATAATGTGTATGAACAAAACAGGGTCTGGGTTACGGAAATGACCCCCATTTCCTTGACCATGAAATGGGTGGGTGTGGCAACCAGTAGAGGCACGGAGCCGGAAAGACCAACATGCCAGATCATGTAGCTGGAATATACGGCCGCCACCAGCAGCTTGTAATGGATGGCAATACCCCTCAAATCCGCCTGCTGGGCTAGCTCCCTCGCCAAAAGGGCGGAAAATATCAGACCGAATCCCCAGTTGAGGTAATCGGCAATTCCAGCAAAGATAACACCAAACAGATAGACTTGGGTAGCCGAGCGCGGCAGTCGACAAAGCGCCCCCAGAATCTTATTAACCAATGGCGTTGTGGCAAGAGCATAACCAGTCACAACGATCAGTGCCATCTGCATGGAAAATTCTAGGAGGACCCAGAAACCATTTCCCCATGCCTGCACAACCTTATAGGGATTTGACGGTGTAAATGCCAGGGCCAGCAGGTAGGAAATCACTGTTAGAATTAACAAAATTACATAAGAATCCGGCACATAACGCTCGGCAAAACCCGTAATCCCTCCGATAATACTTTTCGATTTTACTTTTTCATCGGCCATGTTATTCTCCTTTTCTGATCTCGTTATGGATTTCGTAAATTGTTACTTGATCAAAAACGATTTCTTCTCCATCACCCTCCTTTGCCATTGTATTTTTGCATCTTGTATCACTGTGATTGATAATTATGGATAAGGCATTGCTTTTTTTCGCTGGAATTATATGAAAAGCGATCGTACATGCCAATGGAATTTTATCTCTTAAACGTGTGCGAAAGTTGAGTTTATTACTCAAATATAATGCTGTGAACTTCAGCTTTCCGAACAGGGACTGAAATGATTTTCCCATTGATCAGCCTGACTTTCATCTGTCCATCCGAATCCGCTTTTCCATCTTCAACCACTTCGACCACTTTATATCGGGTCTCCGTCAACCATAGATTCCGTTTGCCTTTATAGCCCATATCGATTTTAACGATTCCATGAGAGTTGATGCCGCCAAGTATTGTCTGTCCATTGAGCATTTCAAAACTTAATACTGGAAGCTTAGTTCCTCCCCCTGTCATATAGGCCTGCCCGGGAACGGGAGAAATTCTCTTGATGTCCCTTAAAGGCAACTTGAAATACGAGCCGGACTTATCAATGCATGATATTTCGGGAGCATTTTCGTAATTAGCAATAACACCCACAATCTCCGTGCCGTCCTTTTCGATTGCGCGCACATTGACCCCAGGCTCAAAACCGGCGGCAAAAACATGAGCGGCAAGGATGAAAATGAAAACAACGGATAAACACATTTTTTTGATCATAGAATTCTCCTTTCATTTCTTAAATTAAATTAAAGACCGCGCAGATGATCCGGCCGGAGCAGTCTTTCATCTCGACCGGTTAGAACCTTATCCACCAGAGCGATCATTTTTTGTTTATCTTTTTGAAGTGTGCCGGTAATGGGTAGATAATTTGAAGCATGAGTGCCGACAAATTTCAGATTGTCCATGCTTATATTTTCAAAAATCTGTTTCATCTCGGCCAGGGTTTCAAAAGGATCCAGCAACTGAAATTCACCTTTCTGCATCTGACGGTAAAGAACCGTGCCCGGCACAGGCGTAACGGTCAGGGCAGCCAGATACTGGGGTTTTATCTCATTACAGATTTTGGCTGTGGCGAGCGCGTGACGAACGGAGGCCTCGCCCGGGCCAGCCAGTCCCAGCAGAACCATGACGGATAAATTAATATCGGCTTCTACCAGCCGTCGGCCGGCCTGAAGCATTTCATCATACCCAACGCCTTTTTTTATTTTCCTGAGCAGATCGTCATCGCCGGTTTCCACACCGATATAGGCTTTTGTCAAACCGGCTCTCCTTAGCGCGCGCAATTCCTCTTTTGATTTCGTTAAAGTGCTTTGCGGCCCCACATAGCTGCCGATATGGCGCAGCGAGGGGAAAGTCGAATAAAGCGTATCGATAATTGTAAGCAGGATCTCCGTCTCGATGGCAATCGCATCACCGTCGCACAGGAATACTTTTTCCACATCGCCGTAGTAATCCTTGGCCATGTGGATATCTTCCAGAATCTCAGAGGTCTCACGCACGCGATACTTTGCATCTTTATACATGCCGCAAAATGTGCATTGATTGTGGGAACAACCGATAGTACACTGAAGCAGGTAGCTCGCGGCCTCGCTGAAGGGCCGGAAAATATTACCTTCGTATCTCAAATGATTCTACCTTTACTTTATAAATTTTTCACACTGAAACAGGTCACGTTTGGGGATGATCATCATTGCCTAAAGCAACCGCTCCGCGCCGGAGATCATAACCGTTGTTTTGATGTAACCCGGTGGTTCCCGGGTGAAAACAATCATAAAAGGAATTCGCCCGTTGGAAATCACCCGCTCATTGGAATTGTCCCGACCTCCCGGTAAGGATAATCTTTTTAAAATTTCTTCTTCGGACAGGTTGGTGAGATCTTCATCGGTCAGAACATTTCCCGCATAGCTTGCCCGCTCGCCCAGGACAATCGCATAAGCGTCCAGTATCTCTGCCTTAACCCGTATGCGGGCAATGGAGAAATTCGCCTGATTGACCGCCATCCCTTCCACAATTCGGATATTACCCAAAATATAATTATTAATCACCCGCTGCCGGATATCCTGAAGCTTGACTTGTCCTGCCACAGACCGACCGTCCTTATATTGGGAAACACCGACATACTTACGGGCAATCTGCATATAGCGCTCGCTCAACTGCGGAAAAACGACAAAACATACGATGACCGGTATCACGATAATGGCCAAAATCGTCAAAGTCCAGAGCGCAATCTTCCATAACCTGCTTTTTTTGCGAACCGGGGGCGCGGGTTTTTCCGCAGAAGCCCCTTGGAGTTCGTCTGTCTCATCAAGGCTTTCAGACGCCGGTGAAAATTCAATTTCTGTAAGGTTCATGCCCACTTGTTTCGCCGGTTTGGATTCCGGTTGCAATACGTCGCTTGCGTACTTTTCGGGAACCATGACCTCCTCAAGAAAGCTGGTTACATCTTCATCCAGAGTACTTGCGCCAGGCGCAGCGCCTGCCGGTTCAAAGGATAATCGGCCAAGTGTTTTTCCCGACGGGGTTCCCTGTGAAAATGCAGAAGACGATTGCGGCGTGACAGTTGACGCATTTATTTCTAATGGATTATCTTGAAAGAAAACATGCTGGCAAAGGCAGCAACGCATCCATAAACCATTGCCTTCCATTTGAGCATCATCAAAACGGAATTTTGTCCGACACTGCTTACATTGTATAATCACTGATTTCCCTCTTTGTCCCGGTCAACTCCGACTTGAATCACATAAACATCGGGCAAAAAGCGATACTGTTCGATGTAATCCAATCCATAGCCGACGATAAAACCATCATCCATGGTAAAACCGACATAATCCGCTTCAAAGGGAACTTTTCTTCTTTTTCGTTTGTCTAAAAAGGCGCAGACTTTTATTGATTTTGGATTTCTAAGGCTTAAAGTATCAACGATATGTCGCAACGTCAAACCCGTATCGACAATGTCCTCAATGATCAGAACATCCCGTCCTTCAATGGCCAGTTCCACATTCTTGGTAATTACAATATGGCCAGAACTTTCAGATCCGGCGCCGTAACTGGCAGCCCGGATAAAGTCCGTATGACAGGGAGTAGAGATCGCCCGCACCAAGTCCGCCATAAAAATAAAAGCGCCCTTAAGAACGCCGACCATCAGAATTTCGTTCCCGGCGTAGTCACGGGAAATCTCATCGGCTAATTCCTGCACGCGCCTGGCTATTTCAGACCGATGGATGAGAATTTCCTTTGATAACTCTGCCATATTGGAAAGCCCCTCCTTGCCCTATAGTTGATGTCGGATATTACTCAAGTTATCTTCTGCCTGTCAACAGAAATCAAAAGCTGTCGTCATACAAGGATAGGAATGTCTCTATATTTTTCCAAACCATGTTTTCCGCCGCTTCGAGTTCAGCCACGTCATGAAATTCCGACGACAAGCTGAGAAATATGGCATTGAGCGGCGAAATATCCCGGCCGAATTTTTCATAATCGATATGGCTGATCATATACTGGGACCCGTCAAAGTAATATTTGCCCAGCCGGTTGGCCTCGTCAGTACGGAAAGGCCACGTGATCTTCCAATTGAAAAACTCCAGCACAACATCCGCAAGCGCCTGCCGGTCAAAGGCGTCCGGTTTCAACTCCTGTCCTATCCGGTCGGCAATTAAACGAAAATAGGTGACAACCAAATCAATGTCCGTCAAACACAAGCCGTAAAGATACCAGTCATCGATGATTTTCAACAGGGTGAGATGCTGGGAACGAGGTATAAAGTAATGGCTGGGACACAGATGCCCCGCGCAGACTTCCTGCCCGTAAAACGAGTCTGTCCGCATATCAATGCCGTCATTCTGCAAGGGATGGACGAGACACCCGACTTTCTTTTCGCCTTCATCCAGAAAACCGAGATACTCACAGCAATAAATGACCTCATATCTTTTCCGGAAATCTTCAGCCGCAAAGGTTGCTTCCGCATAGCTGCCAATATCGCAAGGCGACTGCACCATTTCACGGAAGCGCTTCGTGCGGGCACGCAATCTTAGGGTCAGCGCTTCACGCGAACTGTCCACATAATTGTAAAGACCGCAGCATGCGCCGCAGGACTTACCGGCATCCGGTTGACATAACACCATCATGGGAAATTCCATGGACATGAAAACAATTTCTCTTACTCAAACACCACCGTCTTGGCGCCATACACGATGATTTTATTGTCCAGGTGCAGGCGCAACGCGCGCGCCAGCACAATTCGCTCCAGATCTTTGCTCTTGGTCTGGATATCTGCAAGGGTGTCGCGGTGGGTTATTTTAACGACGTCCTGAGCAATGATGGGACCTTCATCCAACTGTTCGGTAGTGTAATGCGCCGTTGCCCCGATAATCTTGACGCCGCGATCAAAGGCCTGTTGATAAGGATTGCTCCCCGAAAACGCGGGCAAAAATGAATGGTGGATATTGATAATCCGGTTGATATGCGACCCGATAAAGTCACCTGATAAAATTTGCATGTAACGAGCCAGCACGATCAGGTCAATTTTCAGCTCCCGCAAAAGCGCCGCTTGCCTGTTTTCCTGCTCCTGCTTATTATTGGGTGTAATGGGAAAATGGAAAAAATTGATGCCAAACTGTTCGACCAGATCCCTCGCATCGGGATGATTGCTGATCACGGCCTCCACACTGGCATCCAGTTCTCCCATGTGCCGGCGCAGGATCAAATCATGCAGACAATGCAGATGACGGGAGACAAAAATTGCCGTTCGCGGCACATAATCGGTAAAGTGCAGCGTCCATTTCATGTGGTATTGACGGGCCAGAGGCGCAAACACGATGGGAATTTCCTCGCGGCTAAGCGCAAAACCGTCCAGTTCCCATTCGATGCGCATGAAAAAAATTTTACCCTGTTTCGAGGTGTATTGATCGGCATCAACAATATTGCCGTTGTTTTGAAAAATAAAATTGGAAAGCCTTGCCACCAGCCCCTTGGAATCGGGACAGGACAACAGTAAAATAGCATTGGATTCTTCCATCGTAACCATTCTTTCCCGGTTGGAGACACTACGGGTCGCTTATAGAAGGATTAGCATTGCAGGTCAAGAATAAAAATGTTAAGCACCACCCAAGCAAATAAAAAAAAACAGGAAAAAGAAAATCGATGGAATTAACTGAAGCAATCAATCTACAAAACGGCCTGACCTTAACGATTACTGATTCATCCCGGCGCATCGCCGCGGACACGATAAAAGTCGAATTGACTTTTCAGGTAAAAGTCGAGGTGATGGAATCTTTTTTCGCCTCGTCCGACGACTATCTAAAAGTAAAAAATGCTTTGGGCAATGAGTTGACTTACGAACACAAAATGGAGCGGTCTTTTGTTTACGACAAGGATGAAGTATCTGTCCGCGTCGCACTTTTGGACACTTTTAAGAATAACTCCATGAATTATCTTTCCTCCCCGAATTTCGCAAAAAAAATGGCATTGTCGCAACTCAAGGATATCAGACTCAACCCCTTCAAATATCAGGCTTTTCCCTATCCGGAACGAGCAGAATAACCAGGGCGGCACAAACCCAAAACGGAAAGTAAATAATGACCCAATACATTCTCGATGCGCTGTTAGCCGGCGCCGAAAAGCCCAGCCGCTACATCGGCGCGGAAGTCAACTCCATTCACAAGGCAAAGCCCGACGTGCGCTTTTTGCTGGCCTTTCCCGACACCTATGAAGTAGGCATGTCGCATCTGGGCTTGCAGATCCTATATGCGGTTTTAAACAAGCTTCCCCACGTGGCAGCCGAACGCTGTTATGCACCCTGGCCCGATCGGGAAAAGCAGATGCGTTTACACCATCTTCCGCTGACGTCGCTCGAATCCGCAAGCGCAATGGCCGATTTTGACATCATCGGTTTTTCGCTTCAGTATGAATTGTCCTACACCAATATACTCAATATGTTGAATATGGGTGCAATCCCGCTCAAATCAAGTGATCGCCGGGGCCATGACCCCCTGATCATCGCGGGCGGTCCCTGCTCATTTAACCCCGCGCCACTTAGCGCTTTCATCGATGCCTTCGTCATTGGCGAAGGCGAAGAAGTGGTCGCGGAAATTACCGCTGCCGTTCGGACCGGGAAAAATCAAAAACTCGGAAGAGACGCCATACTCGCGAAGATTGCCGGCATTGACGGCATTTACGTTCCCCGTATGCACGGCAAAAATGTAAGCATCAAAAAACGAAAAGCGATTGATCTTAACGCCTGGCCTCATCCCGTCACACCGGTTGTGCCGCTCATGCAAACCGTCCATGACCGCATCGTTCTCGAAATCGCCCGGGGTTGCACAAGGGGTTGCCGGTTTTGCCAGGCGGGCATGCTCTGGCGTCCTTACCGTGAAAGAAACGCGCAGCTTATTGCAGATATGGCCGATCAGGCGCTCGCTGCGACCGGCCATGACGAAATATCGCTTTTGTCGCTCAGTTCCGGCGATTACAGCTGCATCGAACCGCTGATGCAAAACCTCATGCAAAAACATTATGCCGCAAGAGTCGCCCTCGCATTGCCGTCGCTGCGCGTCGAGTCGCTGAGCGAAACGCTGATCGAAGAAATTAAGCGCACACGCAAAACCAGTTTCACCCTGGCGCCGGAAGCGGGAACGGATAAAATGCGTCAGGTGATTAACAAAGGCAACACCGCCGACGATTTACTGGCGTCGGTTGATAAGGTCTTTGCCGCCGGCTGGAAATCCATCAAGTTATATTTCATGATCGGTCTGCCGCATGAAGAAGAAAGCGATCTGGCCGGCATCATTGATCTGGGCTATCAGGCGCTGCGCGCGGCCCGTCACCGCGGCCAGGTCACCATCAGCCTTTCGACCTTTGTTCCCAAGCCGCACACGCCCTTCCAGTGGGAAAAGCAGCTAACGCTTGATGAAACATACGACAAGCAGCATTTTATCCGTCAAAGAATGAAGAACCGCAATATCACCGTCAAATGGCATGACGCCCGGATGAGTCTGCTCGAAGGCCTGTTTTCCAGAGGCGATGAAAAAATCGGAGACCTGCTTTTGTGCGCCTACCAAAAAGGCTGCCGTTTTGATGGCTGGATCGAAATACTGCGCTTTGATCTTTGGCAGGAAGCCATTTCAGAAACAGGGATTAATGTTGAAGATTATTTGCGTGAACGATCTACCACGGAGCCCCTGCCCTGGGACAATATCGACTGCGGCGTCAGCCGCGATTTTCTCAGTGAGGAAAGACAAAAGGCCGGGAGACAAAAAGCCACGCCGGATTGCCGCTACGACACCTGCCAGGACTGCGGCGTCTGCGATTCTGCGGACACAAAAAACATTTTTTCAGACAGAGATATTAGAACCACGGCGACAGAGGCAAAACACAAGCCCACGACAACCATTGAGAAAGTCTATCGTCTGAGCTTCACCAAGACAGGCCGCGCCCGCTTTTTATCCCATCTGGAACTGGCGATGGCGCTCACCCGCGCCCTGCGCCGCAGTTCCCTTTCGCTTTGCTACTCGGCGGGCTTTCATCCGCATCCGAAAATATCGTTTGCCACCGCCACCTCGGTGGGAATGGCCAGCCTTCAGGAATATATGGACGTCACCGCCTTTGAGTATCCGGATGACTTGAATGTATTGAAAAACGAAATCAACGCCGCCCTGCCTTCCGGCATGGAGATAACCGACGTGCAATTGCTTTCCTATATTGCAAAGGATCTGGCCAAGACCCTTTATGGTTTTACCTACGACCTGATGCTACCTGAGGATATGGACGAACAAACGCTGAAATACATCGCAGACAGCATCGACAAATTTCTGGGCACAAAGTCATTCCCGATTGCCAGGCAATCCAAGGGGAAAACCGTCACCCGGGACATCCGCCCCTTTGTTGAGGCGCTGACATTAAACGCCCCAGAGAAAAAAGTCGCCATGACCCTGCGCCATGCCCAGGCCGGCTCTGTCCGCCCCATTGACATTATCCAGCACATCCTGGGATTTCCCGCCGATCAGTCGCAACAGGTTTCTGTAATCAAAACAAGAACCCTTCTCGCCTGACGGCTACCCCATCTCCAGTAAAATCTTGTTCAGCTCTTTAATCTCATCGCGGAGACCGGCGGCTTTTTCGAATTCCAGATTCTTGGCCGCCTGCTTCATTGACACCGTCAGATTTTTAATGAGCGCAGGCAGATCTTCTTCTTTACCCGGAATGGTTCTGCCTTTGGCATCCACAGGCACGGTCATATAATCGGCTTCGTAGATAGAACCCAGAATATTACTGATCGATTTTTTGATGGTTTCGGGCGTGATGTTGTTTTCTTCGTTATATCCGGCCTGAATGATGCGGCGGCGCCTGGTTTCATCCAGACAGGCCTGAATGGATTTGGTGATTTTATCGGCATACATGATGACCTTGCCGCCGACGTTACGCGCGGCGCGGCCGCTGGTCTGGATAAGCGATCGTTCAGATCGCAGGAATCCTTCCTTATCCGCATCGAGTATCGCTACCAGCGACACTTCGGGGATATCCAGGCCTTCACGCAGAAGATTGACGCCGACCAGCACGTCGAACTCTCCCAGACGCAAATCACGGATGATGCTGACGCGCTCGAGCGTATGGATATCGGAATGCAGATAGCGCACGCGGATACCGAGGCCGCTGTAATAATCGGTTAAATTTTCCGCCATGCGTTTGGTCAGCGTGGTCACCAGAACTCTTTCCTCTTTCTTAACCCGCAGGCGTATTTCTTCAAGCAGATCATCTACCTGATGCTGCGCGGGTTTGATTTCTATTATCGGGTCCATCAGGCCCGTCGGACGGATAATTTGTTCCACGCGGATGCCGCGCGCCTTTTCCATTTCATAGACGGCCGGTGTTGCCGAAATATAGATTCTCTGATTGGGCAGCGCTTCGTATTCTTCAAATCGCAACGGACGGTTATCCAGAGCAGAAGGTAGCCTGAACCCGTATTTCACGAGTGTTTCCTTGCGCGATCTATCCCCGCGATACATGCCACCCATTTGCGGCAGCGTGGCGTGGCTTTCATCAATAATAATTAAAGCGTCTTTGGGCAGATATTCCATGAGCGTTGGCGGCGGCTCGCCGGGTTTGCGGCCGGTCAGATGGCGCGAATAATTTTCAATGCCCTGGCAGTAGCCCATTTCTTCCATCATCTCCAGATCAAAGTTTGTGCGCTGTTCCAGGCGTTGCGCTTCCAGCAACATATTCTGTTCTTTATATCTGGCCAGGGTAAGAGCCAGTTCCGCGCGGATGTCGGCGGTCGCTCTTTTGAGATTATCCCGTGTGGTCACATAGTGGCTGCTGGGATAAACGGCGGTTTTGGAAAGCGAGCCGAGTTTTCTGCCGCGCAGCGGGTCGATCCAATGAATGGCCTCAATCGTATCGCCAAAAAATTCCACACGCAACGCTTGCTCGTCTTCATAAGGTGGAAAGATTTCCACGACATCGCCTCGCACTCGGAATGTACCACGGTGAAAGTCAATATCGTTTCGTTCATACTGGATTTCAATCAGCCGGTGCAGCATGTCCTCGCGGGAAATATCCTTCCCCACTTCCAACTGCACAATCATGCCCAGATACGATTCAGGTGAACCCAGACCGTAAATACAGGAGACGCTGGCCACAATAATGACATCCCGGCGCGTCAGAAGCGCGTGCGTCGCCGCATGGCGCAGCTTATCGATTTCCTCGTTAATCGCGGAATCCTTTTCAATGTAGGTATCGGTGGTCGGCAGATAAGCTTCGGGTTGATAGTAGTCGTAATAGCTGACAAAGTATTCCACGGCATTATCGGGAAAGAGGCCTTTGAATTCTTCATACAGTTGCGCAGCCAGCGTTTTATTATGCGCAATAACCAGCGCCGAACGTCCGGCGCGCTCAATGACATTGGCAATGGTAAAGGTTTTACCGGAACCGGTAACGCCCAGAAGTACCTGATGTTGTCGGCCCTCTTGCAATCCGCGCGACAATTCATGAATAGCTTGCGGCTGATCGCCTGCGGGGATGAAATTTGTAATCAACGAAAATTTTTCCATGTTCTATTTCCCGTTGATCCGGTAAGCAGTTTTAAGATATTCTTTGGCATCAACCTTTGCCGACCCCTCGGCACCTTCAAGTTTCAATATCCGCTGATAATAGTCCTCTGCGTAGCTGCGTTCCTGACGGATGTCATGAATCATCCCTAAATACAGCAGGGACCTCGCCTGCGTGCGCATATTATAAAAAGATTTGTCCTGAATAGCTTTCTGAAAATATGACTCTGATCTTCCATATTCACCACGCTTAAAATGTATTCGTCCCATCAGTTGATAATAGCGTGGTTGAAGCTGAGGAACAAAGGGTGGCGTCCCAGCACGGATATTCTTCTCTATTTGTGAGGCAATGGCCTCGGCCTCGGCAAACCGGCGCAGCTCCAGCATGGCCAAACCATAGGTAAACTGAAAATTATAATTATTTGGAAATTTATTCCTCAAATCCTGAAGAATGGGCAACGCTTTGGTCGGTTGTTTTTCATAGTTCAGATAAACCGAAACCAGTTCGGCCCGAGCCATTTCACGCAGAAGATATCCTTTTTGCGCCGCTGTCTGTATTTCCTGAAGGCCCTTTTCCCTGTTGCCCTCCGTAATCAACAGAGAAGACAAGAAACCGGTCATGCCGGGAAAATGATCAATATGATAATGCAGGAGGCCCATGAGAAAATCGACATCATAATTATTGGGATCAATGGATTTGGCCGTCTCCAGATAACCCCAGATATTCGCCGTTTCCCGAGCCATGACCAGATATCGTTTTTCTTTAATGGCCCAGTAAACTTTGGCGATCTTGGCCAAGGCCATGGCGAGATAGGCCTGGCTGTCTTTAGGGTGTTTGGCAATCCTTTTTTCTCCCCGGGCAAGCGCTTCTTCTGAAAAATACAAAATCGCATCTTTTTCTTTTTGACGTTGTTCAAGCGTGAAACACATTTCGTAAGCACCCAGATGCAGCATCGCTCCCAGGGCATATCCGGTCGGATTATCGGGTTCCAACTCCACGGCCTTTTTCAGACAGGCCTCGGCGTCGCTCTCATCGCTATTAAAAGTTTTATTGATCCCTTGCAGAAGATTGGATTGAAAGCTGCCGATACGAAGCTCCGTCACCCGCGTGTCAGCTGCAGAAACCGGATTGAATGGTAAAAGACAAAACACAAGAAAAAGAATGATCGATAATTTTTTCAACATATCTTGTAAAATTTCAAACTCCATTCTGTACTGATCGTAAAAGAACACACTGTCATTGCGAGCCGACTCTCAGGAGCCGTGGCAATCTTATAATCCATCGAATAAATCTTTCCATTCACTATTCATTTCTTCTATCAATATTATTTTCTTAGCCCTTGAACCGCCTTTAATTTGTTTTTCCCTGGCAATAGCATTGTAAATATAAAATTGTTTATTCATGCAATATCCATTTACAAATCAATGGTACTGAGATTGCCACACCGACTGAGAGTCGGCTCGCAATGACATTTTTTTCATCATTTCACGCTTCACGCACTACGCTTCACGCTTCACAAAAACAACACCGGCTCCCTTAGTATCGCCTCTCTTGCGCGGTACGCGCAGGCGGCTACTTCCGGATGCGTGTCTTTGAGCGAAGCGATCTGCCGCAAATTATCCGCCGTACGCAAAATCAGTGAGGCCATGTCGCCTTCAGCAATGCCGGTGGTCTTGATGACATCATCCCAGTTGCGTCCCTGCGCCCAGTTATACATCGCCACGCCCGCCGACGTAAAAAGTTTCGCGCTGACAAAACCCGCCGCCTCCACTCGACGTGAAAGCGGCTTCACGGCCAGAAGCATTTTGCGCAACGCCGCCATCAGCTTGTGCGGCAGGTTCCTGTTGGCCAATTGTATTTCATCATCGCGATCATAGGCAAATATCGCAACGACTGCCGCAAGCAACCTGTCATTGTCCTCGGGAAACGCATTTTCCCGGAGGCAGCAAGCGACCAGTAGCGGATGATCCAGCCGCAGGCGCGCCGCCCAGCGGCCATCGTCGGTGAGCTTACCTGCCATATCAACAAAACCTTCCCGCTGCAAAAAATCCAGATGCAGGACAAAATCCTTCCACAATAAAGCGGCGGCGGAAGCCGTGTGTCCGTCGGTATTGTTTTGCTGCCAGGCGGCAAATGATCTTTCATATATTTTCTTCACATCGGCCGGCGTCTGGGACAATAATAGGTTAAGAACCATCGCAAAGTCATTTTTCAGCTGACTTAAAATATCTTCCGGAGCGCCAAACAGCATTTTCCTGATGTGTCCCAAATCCATAAACCGGCCATTCACCGCCAGCATAAAGCCGATTTTATCCTGACCGCGCCTTCCTGCCCGACCTGTCATCTGCCGGAATGTGGTCGTGGATAGCGGCGCAAAATCATGGCCGTTGAACAAATCTGAATTAAACAAGACGATAGTGCGGGCGGGGAAATTCACGCCTGCTGCAATAGTGGAGGTGGCAAAAATTACCCGCAGATGTCCCCGGTTCATCATTTCCTCAACCAGCAGTTTCCATGCCGGTAATTGTCCACCGTGATGCGCGGCCAGTCCCGCTGACCGCAGCGCCTTGATCTGCCGGTGACTGCCCAGCGAGGGAAAACGATCCAGTAGTTCGTATAAATCGTCGGTAAACGTTTCGCTATCTTTCAGAGGTGCAAGCCCCGTCCGGCAAGTAAGCGCCGCGTCGCATTCCGCGCGGGATTTCAAAAAAAAGATGGCCGGCAAAAGGTTGAACCGCTCCAAAACCCGGATAATCCCCGCGTAATCCGGTGGACGTCGGCTACTCCCGTGCCTAAATTTGTCTTTTTTCAAAAACTCACAAACAGCCGGCCCGGCTTTTTTCCCATCCAGAAAGGGATGCAGACAGCCGGATGGATGCAGGAACAGCGGATACAGAGGTACGGGACGTTTTTCCTCGCGAATCACGGCGCAGGTTTTTTTGCGGATGGATGAGAGCCATGAAGCAATCTCGTCGCCGTTACCGATGGTGGCCGACAATAAAAGCAGGTTCACCCGCACCGGCAGATAGATCATGATTTCTTCCCAGACCACGCCTCGGTCGGCATCGCCCATAAAATGCGCTTCGTCCAGAATCACCAGATCGCAATTCAGATCCGTTCCCTGATGCATGGCGTCATAGAGTTGATTGCGCAGGATTTCCGTTGTGCCGACAATAATCGGCGCTTCGGTATTTTCCTTGGTGTCACCGGTGATAATGCCGACATTTTCTGGATCGAAGTGCAGGCCGAATTCTACCCACTTGGAATTGGACAAAGCTTTGAGCGGCGAGGCGTACCAGGCGCGACCTCCTTTTTCCATGACTGATAAAATAGCTTCCCTGGCTATCCAGGTTTTGCCGGAACCAGTCGGCGCAATCACCAGGCAATCATTTTGCCTAATGGCAGTAAGCGCCCTCACCTGAAATTCATCCGGCACAAAAGGCGAGGAATGCGGCTTCCCGATCTGCGCCAGAACGCTTTTGAGCGAAGAGGCGATTTCTGGTTTCAAATGAGATGTCGGCTCCGACCTCTTGGATTTCCGACCGGAAAACGAATGTTTGTGCTGGAAAGGTATTTTTTTGCGGTTCATCTTTTCTTTCATGATTGTGTACTTGTAGCATAATGCTAATTAATGGTAAAGCACCGGCCAATTTTTGGACAGTGATTAAATATTTTATTCGTTTTTTGATCATAATTTAACGTTTCTTTAAATCATCCATTCCTTTAAATCCTGTTCGTCGCAATCAACTGTTGGAATGTTTGATAATTTACTCATGATTTCAAATACTTCATAAATTTTTGCCATAATCGCATCATTTGGCATATTTATTTCATTGTTTTACACTAATTGGCAACTAAGCTTTCAAAGAAGAGGGAGGATAATAATCATGAAAAAAATTATGCAGACAGGACTTTTGGTTGGTTTTATTGTTCTGATCACAGCTACTTTCAGCTTTGCCCAGTTTAGCGCCACTGGAGATGCCGGTTTCCCCTTCTTCCATTTTGGTTGCCTGATTATCGGTGGATTAATTATTGTGTCTTTGAAACGTAAATACGATAAACTATATTTAAGTGAAGCGATTGGTTCTTTTGCCCTTTATACAATTCTAATTGCTCTCTTCACGGCGCCGGTTGTCGATGCACTTAAAACCCTGATCAGCTAAACCCTTCCCTCTACAGATAGTACCCAAAGTAAAAGCCCCCACTCATTTCCTAGCGGGGGTTTTTACTTTGGGGGAGAAAAAATACTTTACAGTATTCACTATTTCAATTACTAAACTTTGTGGTTATGGTTCCGGCTAAATTAATTCTTTCTTAAAGGAGATAGAGATATGGCTAAACGTGTTTACACATTCGGGAAGGGAATCAATGAAGGCACAGCCGATATGAAAAACCTTCTCGGCGGCAAAGGTGCAAACCTGGCCGTGATGTCAAAATTGGGAATTCCGGTACCCGCGGGATTCACCATCACCACCGAAGTCTGCGTCGAATTTTACAAAAACAATAAGCAATTCCCCGCAGGCCTGGAAAAAGAAGTCACAACAGCATTGAAAAAAGTCGAAAGCTCCATGGGAGCAAAATTTGGCGATCCGGCCAATCCTCTTCTGTTATCCGTCCGATCCGGCGCGCGCGTGTCGATGCCCGGCATGATGGATACCGTTTTGAACCTCGGCCTTAATGATGAAACGGTTGAAGGCATTATCCGTAAGTCCGGCAATAAAAGATTCGGCTGGGATTCCTACCGGCGTTTCGTTCAGATGTACGGCGACGTCGTGATGGGCCTCAAACCCGAAGACAAAGACGCCCATGACCCGTTTGAGGAAGTCATGGACGAACTTAAAGCCGAAAAAAGCGTCAAAGCCGATCTCGACCTGACCGTTGCCGACCTCAAAGAACTGGTCAGCCGCTTTAAACAACTTATCGTGCGGAAACTCGGCAAAGAATTCCCCGCTGACCCCAAGGAACAGCTCTGGGGCGCCATCGGCGCGGTTTTCATGTCTTGGGATACGGCGCGCGCCGTTCTGTACCGCAAGATGAACGGCTACGATGATAAATGGGGTACCGCCGTCAATGTTCAGGCCATGGTCTTCGGAAACATGGGTGAAAGCTGCGCCACCGGCGTCGCCTTTACCCGCGATCCGGCTACCGGCGAAAACCTGTTCTACGGCGAATACCTGATCAATGCGCAAGGCGAAGACGTCGTCGCCGGCATTCGCACCCCGCAGCAGGTTACCATAGAAGGCTCCCGCCGCTGGGCCAGAGACAATAACGTCTCCGAGGAAACCCGTGCATCTGCGTTCCCATCCCTCGAAGAATACATGCCCAATGCGTACCAGGATCTGGTCAAAGTCTATACAAAGCTTGAGCATCATTACAAAGACATGCAGGATATCGAATTCACCATACAGGATCAGAAACTCTGGATGCTTCAGACACGAAACGGCAAGCGCACGGCCGAAGCCGCGGTCACAATTGCGGTGGATATGGTTAACGAAAAGCTCATCGACAAAAAGACGGCGCTCTTGCGCATTGATCCGACATCTCTGGACCAACTGCTCCATCCGACCTTTGATCCTATGGCGACCCGCAACGTGATCACCAAGGGTCTGCCTGCCTCCCCCGGCGCGGGAACAGGTCGCGTGGTTTTCAACGCGGATGACGCGGATGACTGGAACAAACGCGGCGAGAAAGTTGTTCTCGTCCGCATCGAGACCTCTCCCGAAGACCTCAAAGGCATGAGCGCGGCGCAGGGCATCCTAACCCAGCGCGGCGGCATGACCTCTCACGCGGCCGTCGTCGCGCGCGGCATGGGCAAATGCTGCGTCTCCGGATGCGGCGAAATTGAAATCAGCTATGCCCGGAAAGAAATAAAATTTAAAAATGCTCTGGTGAAAGAAGGCGACTACATTTCTCTGGACGGCTCCACCGGCGAAGTGATGCTGGGCGAAGTGAAAACCAGACCGGCGGAACTCTCCGGCAATTTCGGCATCATCATGCAATGGTCCGATGAAGCCAAGAAACTGGGCGTGCGCACCAATGCCGATACGCCGCATGACGCCGCCGTTGCCCGAAATTTTGGCGCAGAAGGCATCGGCCTTTGCCGCACTGAGCACATGTTCTTCGAAGGCGACCGGATCAAGGCCGTACGCGAAATGATTCTGGCCGATAACCTGGAAGGCCGCAAAATTGCGCTTGCCAAACTACTGC
>JANYAF010000272.1 GCA_025355175.1 Deltaproteobacteria bacterium
CCGCCACAGCGCGATAAAATAAAACGCTCCCAGCGCCAGACCAGCGATAAAAGCCGCGATCAAAGTAAATATCAAAGTCGCATCAAGACTGTGGTTCATCATCTTCATCTTCCTCGATAATTCTGCTGCGAACTCTCCTAACCCAGTAGGCGGCGTTCATACAACCCACAAGCACTCCTAAAATCAGAAACATCAGCGCCCACGAATACTGGCTAGGCCAGGTGCGGTCAATCCACAGACCGATGGCGATACCGACCAGTGTTGGAATTGCCACCGCCCAGCCGACAATACCCATCATGCCCAGACCGAACCAAACCGTTTCGTCTTTGTGCCGAAGCGCTTTCCGCCGCAGGGCCTCTTTTTTGGCCACCTGCTCGGTAAAATGATCTGCCATTTTGCGGCGGCGCGTACTGGGTGTTCGTCTTATTTCAACCATGCTCAATCCTTTTAAAGTTCTAAGTTCCTTTCACTATTCATCCCGCGTCGCTGCGCTCCTGGGATAATTCCACTTGCGCTTCGAGCTTCGCTTCACTTGCTCTCAGCGAGTGTCATTACTTTAGTTCAACAAAACGTCTGATAAGACTCGCTTCCAGTCTGGCTGACGCGGATCGAACCATTTTTTCCCGATCATCCAAAATGTCATATTTTTCCACAACGACCTGCTTTAGTTTCCCCAAATCGGGCGCACGCACGGCGTTGCGCGTGGATACCAGAACGTCTGATCCTTTTTTTACCAGTGTGCCCACATCCATAGCCAATAATTCCTGACCGCCGCCGATCGGCTCATATGTGAATATGCCGGGAGAAAGAGTGGCTACAAAATCGATGTGATTCGGCATCAGGCAGAAAGAACCGTTTTCCGCCTCGGCGACAATCTTTTTTACTTCCTGCTTCAGCATTACTTCCGCCGGTAATAAAATTTTAAGCATCATGTGAAATCTTCGCCTCGTCAATTGAGCCGATCATATAAAGCGAACGTTCCGGATACTCGGCAAACTCATCGTTGAGTATCCTCTCGCAACCGATTAATGTTTCTTCACGCGAAACCATCTTGCCTGCCGTTCCCGTAAATTGTTCGGTCACAAAGAAAGGCTGGGTAAAGAATCTTTCCAGACGGCGGGCGCGAAAAACAGTGCGCTGATCTTCGCGGGAAAGCTCGGAAATGCCCAGCATGGCGATAATGTCTTTAAGGTCTTCATAAACAGCCAGCGTCTTGCGAATTTCCTGGGCAATTTTGTAATGGCGCTCACCGGCGATATTCGGCATCAGCATTTTGGAGCCGGATTGAAGCAAGTCAATGGCCGGATACAGACCTTCGCTGGCCCGCTTGCGCGAAAGAGCGATGGTCGCTGATAGATGGCCGAAGGTATGCACGGCGGAAGGATCGGTAAAATCATCTGCGGGAACATAGACGGCTTGAATTGATGTGATTGCGCCGGTTTTAGTATTACAGATACGCTCTTCAAGCTCAGCCAGCTCCGTGGCCAGAGTCGGCTGATAACCGAGACGCGAAGGCAGTTGCCCCAGAAGTCCGGATACTTCCATGCCAGCCTGAATGAAACGGAAAATGTTGTCAATCATGAGCAGAACATCCTGTTTGGAGTCGTCTCGAAAATACTCGGCCATCGTCAGGGCGGCGTGTCCGACACGAAATCTTGCCCCCGGCGGTTCATTCATCTGACCGAAGACCATTACCGTATTGCCCAGCACGCCGCTTTCTTCCATTTCGCGGTAAAGCTCCTCGCCTTCACGGCAGCGCTCGCCAATACCGCAGAAAATACTCATGCCTTCATGGTGGCTGACGGTATTATGGATCATTTCTGTAATGAGCACTGTCTTGCCGACGCCCGCTCCACCGAAAAGTCCTGCTTTGCCTCCTCGCTCCAGCGGCGCCAGGACATCAATAGCCTTAATTCCCGTTTCGAAAATTTCCGACACGGTGGATTGATCCCGCAGGGGAATCGGCTCCCGATGAATGGAACGCAATTCGGCCCCTTCGATAGGGGCTTTTTTATCAATTGTTTGTCCGAAGACATTGAAAACCCTTCCTAAAAGTTCCTTGCCCACGGGAACTTCAAAGGGTTTGCCTGTATCGATTACCGTTGAACCTCTGGCCAACCCTTGCGTAGGTGTCAGGGCAACACCCCGGACAGTATTGTTGTCAAGCTGAGTAAAAACCTCGATGATTACCTGTCCATTATCGCCAGCCTTCAGAACATTACGAATCGAAGGTGCCGTAGGAAAGCTGACATCAACGACACTGCTGCGAACGGACAAAACTTTTCCTTCATTGATTTGTTCACTCTCCACGTTCATCTCCCCTTTGTTTTAATTTGTCCTATCAATCCCGCGACTTGCAATCCCCCTGTTCCAGCCGGGGGATTAATGAGTTATAACTCGCGGGAGGTCGCGTTATTATAGGGAGCCTCCGGCTCCTGCCGGTGGGTGCTCCACTCACTGCGTATTTTTAATCGCCATAAACTCCAGTTTCGTAATCTTCCAGAATTTTCGGGTAACAACATACATAATGTAATCAAACATAAGAATGGTCCGGCTGAGACTTCCCACGGCCTGCCGGTGCTCTAACTCTGCATTGAACATAGCTTGGAACTCCGCGTACAACCACATATGCCGTCTCATCAGAATCAGGGCATATAACGCCTCATGCAGGGGAATCCCCTCTCTGTATCTTTCCTCCGCGTACTTTTCGAAAATTTCTTCCGCCTGTTCATACGGTGATTCATGAAGAAACATCATTTGAAAATTACTGTAAAAATCTTTGGCTTGAAGAATAATTTTGTCCTCAGATGCCTCATGATAGGTATAAGTCTTTGCGTTAGTTTTCACATCCTTTGCCCATTGCAGGGCAATTGCCTCCGCATTCTTTTGCGTTAGATCAACAAGTTTTGAGGTAAAAGCTTTCATAGTCACTCTTTTCCTTAAATAAAGAATGAGCAATGGC
>JANYAF010000278.1 GCA_025355175.1 Deltaproteobacteria bacterium
TACAATAAGACGGATACATTATGGCTCTTATGAATATATTCGCTCACATAAAAAGCATCTCATACAAATCTATTCGAAGCAAGCTTCGGGGAATATGACCCGGAGAGATTTACAACCAAAATGTTCAAAGACACGCCATACAGGCAACCATTTCGTCCTTTTCTTCTTTAATACTTGAAACGCAAAGCAATTTCGTTTAAATAATTTTGCAAACTATTTCGCCATGACCGGAGAAATCGAACCATGGAAAGAAAGCCTCAAAACGGTCCTTTGCAGGGCATTCGCATTCTTGATCTTACCCGCCTCTATCCCGGGCCGCTGGGCACGATGATGCTTGCTGATATGAGCGCCGATGTCATCAAAATTGAGGATATGAACGCGCCGGACTATATGCGATACTATCCTCCCTATCTGGAATCAGAATCCGCAGGCTTTATTGCCGTTAACCGCTCCAAGCGCAGCCTTGCCCTGAATCTCAAAACAAAAGAGGGCGTTGATATTTTTTTCTCTCTTTTAAAAACGGCGGACATTGTTATCGAACAATTTCGGCCCGGCGTACTCACCGAACTGGGCATAGGCTATGAAGCGGCAAAGCAGGCCAAACCGGATATTATCTACGTATCGCTCACCGGATACGGACAGAACGGGCCTTACGCCAGGGATGCCGGACACGATATCAATTTTATCGGATACGCGGGAATCCTGGCTGCGACCGGCTTAGCCCAGACAGGCCCCGTCCTCCCCGGCCCTCAACTCGGTGATGTGGCGGGGGGCGCCTATATGTCCATGATTGCCTGTCTTACCGCCCTCTGGACGAGAGAAAAAACCGGCCAAGGTCAAAGAGTCGATGTCGCCATGCTGGATGCCGTCCTTCCGCTGATGACCCTGCAGATGGCGCATTATCAGGCGACCAAAGTGACCTTTGCGCCTGGAGAGCCGCCCCTTTCCGGAGGGCTGGCCTGTTATGGCGTTTATCCATGCGCCGACGGCAAATATATCGCTTTGGGCCTGCTGGAGGCCAAGTTCTGGAAAATTTTTTGTGAAATGGCCGGTCATCCTGAGTGGCTGGAGAAGCATCTGGTGATGGGAGAAGAGGCTGATCACCTGCGCGAAGAGATCGCCGCTCTTTTCCGAATCAAGACAAGGGATGAATGGATGGTCGCAACGAAAAACCTGGATATTTGCCTGACACCCGTACTGGATATTTCAGAAGTTGAGAAAGACCCGCAAATGCAGGCGCGGCAGATGATTTATGAACAAGCGCATCCGGTCTGCGGCAAGATCAAAGGCATTGGCATTCCCCTGAAATTCTCAGCCACACCAGCCCAGCCCTCCGGACCATCGCCCGCTCTGGGAGAAGACACAAAATCCATTCTGGAAGAAATCGGCTACAAACAGGAAGAAATTGAAGCACTCCGAAAAAAAGGCGTGATATTGGTTGCCGGCAATTAAATGCATCGTGGTATCAAGAATCCCTGCAAGCTTCGCTTACGGGATAATTCGACTAACAAATTTCCGTTCACTTCGTTCCTGAAATTTGAGTCTCATTAAAACGAAAGGACAGGGAAACCCCTGTCCTTTCATCGCTTTTGAGTCTATCTATTTTTAGCTGATATTAAAACTTCATCCAAATTATATCATTTTGCTTTGCCGCTGACCGTTTTTTAATTACATCAAATTCTTTTTGAGTCTTTGTCCACCAAACGTATAGTGATGATGGATCGGATTTTCCATCCGTAATAGTCTGGACGGATGCTGCAATGTGCATACGTCCGGATTTCTCGATGCCAAACTCTTCATTGGGGAATTTATCACCCAGCAACCCGTTAGCCAGTGCCTTGGGAAATGCATCACGAATTTTATATACATCACTAACTGTCCCTGCGCTTTCGATTGCACGAGCCAGAGCATGCACGGCTGTGTAGTTGAGGGCGCACTCCCAGGTAACCATTTTCTTGTACTGCTCTGTAAATCTCTTCTCGAAAATTGTTGCACCCGGGAACGGAACACTGACTACTCCACCGGTACCAATCAGATTGCCCATTACCTTGGTGCCTCTGAGTAATTTAGCAATGTAATCCTGCTTGCCCTGATCGATCATAATAAAACCACCTTTGAAACCCATGCTTCTGGCCTGTTCAATCACCAGTGCCGTTGTGGCTGAAGGTCCGCCGATCAACATGACATCCGGCTTGGTGGCGATGGCGGCAGCGAGCGGAGCGGAAAAGTCTGTTTCCGTGTAATAATTAGCCGGTTTATCGGCTGTAATGGTACCACCATTTTTTACCCAATATTCTTTAAATCCATTCCTCCACTCATCGCCGTAGGCACCCAGAGTGACAACCATGGCGCATTTCTTCCATCCCTTTTTAAGCGCCCAATCGGCAAAGACATGAACATAGGTGGTAAAATCAACTGTAGTGGCTATCACCAGTTTATTGCCCATCTCTGTTACCTTTGGGGTGCTGGTGTAGGCGATCATAATAAACTCGTTACCCTTCTCTTCATTGATTTTCATCAAGGGAGCGATGGTATTGAAAACACCGTTAAAAACTGCTATGGCTTTATTCGACTTGAAACGACGGGCGTTATTAACGGCTTGCGTGGGGTCAACGCGGTCATCAAGTTTTTCAAGTCTAAATGTGTATTTCTTCCCGCCAACCGTAATTCCACCGGCTGCATTGACATCCTTAACCGCCATATCAACACCGCTTAGGATATCCTGTCCATATTCCGCTGCCGGGCCACTGAGCGG
>JANYAF010000020.1 GCA_025355175.1 Deltaproteobacteria bacterium
AAAATATTGTTTGCCCACTTCCACCTTCACCGTCATATCATCATTGTACCCTTCCCTGGTCAAAATGATCAGGAAGTTTGTGCCGACACCCGGAATGTCCATCAGCTTCTTTTCAATCTGCATCGGGAAAATATTCACGCCCTTGAGGATCAGCATATCATCCGATCTGCCCTTGATCCTTTCGATCCGGCGATGCGTCCGTCCGCAGGCACAGGGTTCCGGGATGATCCGGGTCAAATCCTTGGTGCGGTAACGGATGAGCGGCATACCCTCTTTCTGCAAAGACGTCATAACCAGTTCACCTTCCTCGCCGTCGGGAATCGGTTGCAGCGTTTTCGAATCAATAATCTCCACCAGGAAACTGTCTTCCCAGATATGCATGCCGTCCTGGTAGGGGCATTCAAAAGCCACACCCGGCCCGTTCATTTCGGAAAGGCCGTAGGAATTGAATGCTTTGTAGCCGTATATTTCTTCGATCTTTTTGCGCATCTTTTCCGTGTGCGGTTCCGCGCCCAGGAAAGCAATTTTTACGGACGTATCTTTGCGCGGATCAAGCTTCAGTTCATCAAAAACCGTGGACAAATGCAGCGCGTAGCTGGGAATAACATGAACAGCCGTGGTAGCAAAGTCACGCATCAACTGAATCTGGCGTTTGGAGTTGCCGGCGCCCGCCGGAATAACCAGAGCGCCAATCTTTTCAGCGCCGTAGTGAAATCCCAGACCACCCGTAAAAAGTCCATAGGTCATCATATTTTGAAAGACATCGCCTTTGCGCATACCGGCCATGTAAAGGCATCGCGCCAACAGATTCGTCCAGACGGCGATATCTTTGGCGGTGTGAAAGACGACCGTCGCCCGACCGGTCGTTCCTGATGACGAGTGCATTCGCACCAATTCGTCTTTCGGCACAGCGGTAAAACCGTACGGCCAGTGTTCGCGCAAATCGTCCTTGGTCGTAAACGGAAACTTGGTGATATCCAAAAGGGATTTCACCGAGCTGACACCAATCCCCTTTTCCTGGAATGTTTTGCCGTAATAATAAGATTTTTCCGCTTTGATGAGCGTATCTTGAAGCGCAATCAGTTGCGCCGCTTCCAGCTTGGAACGATCCATGGTCTCTACTTCTTTTTCCCAGTACATTTAATCCTCCAGAAAACATACATTTGGATCTTTTCTACAATGATGACGCCCTTTTATCAAGTCAAATCTCAGGCGCTCAGACCCGCGCATAACGATTGTCTTGCTTCATAATTCTACCCTGCCTCAGTAAATAGTCCAGGTGCTTGCCGATTAAAACCTTTTCGTTGAATTCAAAAAACTCTTTCGGCTCGCGCGGCTTGCCGTAAATCAGCCAGGCGGAGCAAATCTCTCCAAGCGTTTTCGGCGGCTCCAGAAAGGACAGGAGTTTATTTTCCCGCTCATAAACAATGTTTTCATAGGCATCCCAGAGCGAGCCGGGATTTTCTTCATAAAGTCCCGAATTGTGTGCGGCCACCCATCTCCGGGCGGGAATTGCTTTGAGTTTACGGATAGAGGCAATTGTCTCTTCAATGCTGGAGGCCACATCGCCATACCAGGGACCGAACGACGTCAAATCGTAATCCCCGAGGAAAAGAAGTTCTTCTTCGGGAAAAAAGAAAGACAGGTGCCCCGGGGTATGCCCCGGCGTGGCAATGATCTGGACGGAAAGCCCTCCCAGATCAATCGTTTCATTATCCGCAAGAAAACGCGCTTGGGATATTGGCTGATAGTTAAACTCTTCGATCATGATTTTTTCCCAATAGCCGCGCTGATCGGGACTTTCTAAACCATACCAGTCTAAAAAAATACGAATGTCCGTCAGCGGCGGAAAATCACGCCCGGACATCCATAGCGGACAGTTCTCAAAAAGATTCAGATAGCGGATGTGATCTTCATGCCAATGCGAAAGCCAGACCCAGTCAACACCTTCATCTTTTAAGCGCGCCAGCTTCTCCTGGGAGCAGGCGGGATCGATAATTACACTCGCCTTGTCCCCTTTCAGATACAGAGAATGATTAAAAGGGTACTTCCCCCCGTTTTCACCGTAAACAAAACAAATCCGCCCAAACTGACGATCCTGCATCTTATGACCTCCCGCAAAAATGATTCGACACTATAGAAAATTCTCCATCCAATTTCCATCATTAATTAAAGCCACCGCGCGAGCTCGCTACGGAGAATTGACGCTCGTCCCGCAACAGCGGGATTAAAGTCCTATTCCTGCCCGTTGCATTTTAACGATAGCAAATTAATATTTTTTTTGATAAGGTAGAGCCCGTGCAGAAAATGAAATGACGTCATTTTCCCTAAGCTACCCTCTGAGAGCTTTGCACAACCCCTATTTGCGTCATTCCGGGCTTGACCCGGAATCTAGGAAGTACTTAATAATACTGGATTCCCGCACGCGTGACCTGAAAGGTTACTCGTGACCTGAAAGGTTATGACAAAATTGTTGGTTTTATGTGGTTGTGCAAAGCTCTCCGAGATCGATGATGATTTAATGCACGTAAGCACTCGGCCTCTAACGCATTTTGTTCTGATAAGAATTACTTCACTTCAACCTGATTTACGCTGTTGGAAAGTGTTCCACTTTTTAACGGAGGTAAATATTCCGGGAGATGACCATGGTTAAGAAAAAGCATGTTGCTGTTGTGCTTGAAAAATGCCCGACGGGCATCAAGGGGTTGGATGAAATCACAAAGGGAGGGCTCCCCAAAGGCAGACCAACCCTGATCTGCGGCTCCGCCGGCTGCGGGAAAACTCTTTTCTCCATGGAGTTTCTCATGCGGGGCGCCCAGGATTTCGGCGAACCCGGCGTATTTATGACCTTTGAGGAAACGCCTGCTGATCTGGCAAAGAACTTCATCTCCCTGGGCTTTGATATCAACCATATGATGTCGCGCGGTCTCATCGCCATGGATCACGTTTACATCGAGCGCAGCGAAATTGAAGAGACAGGCGAGTACGATCTACAAGGATTGTTCATCCGTTTGGGTGCTGCTATTGATTCCGTCGGCGCAAAACGTGTTGTTCTGGATACTATCGAAGCGCTGTTTTCCGGGCTGTCCAATGCCGCGATCATCCGGGCGGAGCTGCGTCGGCTTTTTCACTGGTTGAAAGAGCGCGGCGTGACGGCGATCGTTACAGGGGAAAGCGGCGACAAGATGCTCACCCGCTATGGGCTTGAAGAATACGTGGCCGATTGCGTGATTTTCCTCGACTTCCGCATCGATAAACAAATTTCCACACGCCGCCTGCGGATCATCAAGTACCGTGGCTCATCGCACGGCGCCGATGAATATCCCTTCCTTATTGATGAAGGC
>JANYAF010000028.1 GCA_025355175.1 Deltaproteobacteria bacterium
GGGAAAGGCTCCGAAGCGACAAGGGCAAAATCAGAAAAGCAGGGAGCGATTATCTTGTCCATGCCCTGATTGATAATGTCGTTGATAACTATTTTATCCTGCTGGAGGATATGGAAGAAAGGATTGAAAAGCTTGAAGATGATCTGGTCAAACAGACCTCACCGGCCAAACTTCAGTCCATTCATATTTTAAAAAGAGAGCTGATCTTCCTCAGGAAATCGTTGTGGCCGCTTCGGGAAACCATCAGTTCGCTGCAGCGGTCGGATTCACCTTTGATTGATGAACCCAATGCCCTTTATTTCAAAGATATCTTTGACCATATCATCGCCATTATTGATACCGTGGATACTTTTCGCGATATGCTTTCCGGTATGCTCGATGTTTATCTTTCCTCCACAAGCATGAAACTCAATGAAGTCATGAAAGTTTTAACCATTATCGCGACGATTTTCATGCCGTTGACCTTTCTAGCCGGCGTCTATGGGATGAATTTTAAATATATGCCGGAGCTGGAATGGACTTGGGGATATTTTGGCGTTTGGGTTGTGATGGTGACGATTGCACTGGGAATGCTTAAGTTTTTCCGCAGGAAGCAATGGTTCTAGTATCGCAGTAAAAGGGTTGCATTAGCGGTTAAAATATGTTCAATCTTATCTCAGCAGTTCAATAATTTCAGGAGGCATCAATATGCAGGTATTCGCAGCAAGTGACATCGTCGAAGTCGCCATTAGAATTGAGGAAAACGGGATTAATTTTTACAAGTTCGCCGAACAGCTCGCTAAACAGGAAGATGCAAAAAAACTTTTTATCCAGTTGGCTGAAGCCGAAGCTGCCCATAAGCGTACATTTGAGAAGCTGTTTGCGGCCATGGAGAAATTCACGCCGCCTGAGCAATATGCCGGTGAATACAGTGCTTATCTTCGCAGTTACGTGGACAATAATCTTATCTTTACGAAGGAAATCATGGACAAACAATTGGCCAACGTGACGGATACGCCTGCCGCCTTTGCGTTTGCCATGCAGCGCGAGCTGGATTCCATTTTATATTATCACGAAATCAAGAATCTCGTTCCCCAGGCGCAGCATGAGACCATTGAAAAGATTATCGAAGAGGAAAGAAAGCATTACGCCATCCTGTGTGATATGAAAAACGTTACACAAAGTAACAGGCTCTAAACACTAAAGCATGGAATCGCATCATGGGCATCAAGACATGGCTGGATCGTTTCTCCATCGAGAATAAAGGGCTTTACTACAAGTTTAGCTTGGTTTTCGGCCTTTTTTTCGTCACACCAGTCATGGGTTTTCTCTACTTCGCCTTCAAGTACGACATCCTGAACGATGAGTACGTCCCCATTTTCTTCATCGCTCTGCTCCTCATCTTTTTTTTCGGCTCCATGATGCTGCGCAAAATTTTCGATAAGATCGGCGCCATCTCCCGGGACATCTCACAGACCATCACGAATGAGTTTTCGGGCGGACAGATGCCGGCCGTTGCCGATGAACTTCAGGGAATCTTCCGCTCCTTTCGGACCCTGGAGGGAGAGTTAAGGAAAAACTTCGGTTACCTGGAGAAGAAGACGGCAGAGATCGCCACTCTGAAGGAACTATCGGAATTGTGCTACATGACCTTCAACCCCGACGATCTTCTGTTTATCACGCTGGAGAGAGCCTTGAAACTGACGAGTGCGGATGTCGGCTCGCTTCTGATCCTTACTCCCCAGCGGGATGCCTTTATTGTGCAAGCTGCCATCGGCTTGGGGGAATATATCAAGAAAGGCGAACGAGTCGACTATGCGACCAGCATCGCCAAATACGCCGTCATCAACAAAGCACCCCTTCTGGTGGAAGATATTGAGAAGGATACCCGCTTCGGCCGTTCCTCCCGGCCTCATTACGCCACCGGCTCGTTTATCTGCATGCCCTTGAAGAGCATCCAGGACATCATCGGTGTCCTGACTATCTCCCGTAAAAGGGAGAATGTCCCATTCACCCAGAGCGACATCGACATTCTGACCCCCCTGGTCAGCAGTGCCGCCTTCACGTACGACAACCTCCGCCTCATCACCGAAGCCAAGGAGCGCAGTGCGGCCATGCAATCCATGGAACTCATATCGAAGGCCATCAATTCCAGCCTCAGGGACACCGAGCTCTTCCATGCCATTCTTCAGGAAATCCGAGGACATGTCCCCTATGATATCGCCATCCTCCTAGATTGGGACAAAACTGCCGCCCGCAATCTATCCATCCTGGATTTACTGGCCTTCGTCCCCACGCGTCTTACCCTTGGAAACACCTATGAATGTGAGGGTTCGATCATCGACCGGGTCATCAAACAGCAAAGCACCCTTTTCCTAGATGATGCGAGCACGTTGACCCATCCGCTGGACAAGGAACTTTGCGCCCCGGAAGGCGGGAATGGAACGTGCCTGCTCATGACGCTAAAGGTTGAAGGCCGGATTACAGGCATCCTCCTTTTGCGAAACGTGGTTCGTACCATCGTCGACCAGCAGTCCGGGCTCTTGTCCATGATGGTGGATAGCCTGTCCCTGGCCATTGAAAAGGAGAAAATGATCACCTCCTTCATCAATAACAACCACCAGCTAGACGCCCTCAGGCAGATTGGCAGCGCCCTGTCCGCCTCGACCTTTGATATCGAGAAAGTCCTGAAATACACGATGGACATGATCCGTATCGCCATGAACGTTGAAGCAGGTTCTCTGCTGCTTCTCGACGGCAACGAACTCCAGTTCGAAGTGGCCTTTAACATCGATGTTGCTGCGCTGAAGCAGTTCCGCCTGAAGTTGGGCCAGGGCATTGCCGGCTATGCCGCCGCCCGGGGAGAGACGATCCTGGTACCGGACGTCAGCCTCTACCCCCACTTCTTCCCCAAGGTGGACGACCAGACGGGTTTCCAGACTCGATCCGCCCTGTGCGTCCCGATGGTCTCCCAGGGGAAGGTGATCGGCGTCATCGAGGTCTTAAACAAGATCAACAGCACATTCGACGACAATGACGTCCACCTGCTGCAATCCATTGCGACCTCCGTCAGCATCGCGATGGAGAACGCGCGCCTTTACAAAGAAACGCTAAGTATGGCCGAGACGGAACGGGGCATCCGCAACATGTTTCAGAAGTTTGTTCCCAAGGAGATTGTGGACAAGATTCTCCTCGGCCGCGAGGCGGAGCGACCGATCATCGAAGAGTTCCGGGCGCTGACGCTCCTGAACATCGACATCCGCGGCTTTTCCCCGCTGTCCAAGAGGATCGGACCACAGAAGTCCGTTGCCATGCTGAACCATTTTTTTGCCACGATGGGCGAAATCGTTTTCCGGTACCACGGAATCGTGGACAAGTATCTTGGGGACGGTTTTCTCGCCCTTTTTGGCGCCCCCGTCTCGAGTGCGATGGATGCAGATAACGCTGTGGTGGCTGCGCTTGCGATGCAGCAGGCAATGAGCCAGTTGAACGAGCACTTTCAACGGCAATTCGGCATAGCCCTGACGATGGGGATCAGCATCCACACGGGCGAGGTCGTCGTGGGAAATATCGGCTTCGAAAAGAAGATGGATTATACGGTCATTGGCGACGCCGTGAATTTTGTCTTCAAGCTCCAGGCCCTTTGCAAGTCCTGGCCTGATAACATCCTTGTCAGCGAAAAGACCTGTCATGCTGCCCAGTCCCCCCTGGCCGTTGAAGAAATCAGCGCTTTCGAGATCGAACCGCAAGTGGAGAAGCTGAAGATCTATCGCTTGTTGGGCTTCAGAGAATAACTCATTTCGGTCGCATCTGACGGCGGATGGATCATTATCGTGGTATTCAGGGGACAACACTTAATTTTTCAAATCGTATTTCTTGAGCTTGTACCGCAGCATTCTCTCCGACATGCCCAGAATTTCAGCAGCCCGGGTCTGGTTGTCCGTCGCCCTGGCCATCGCCTTGCTGATCAGATGTTGTTCGAGATCTTCGAGGGATTCGCGAAGCGATCCGGATAATTTTTTATCGGAGAAATCGGTGAAGGAATCATTTTTAAAGGGCAGGTCGGTTACGGTAATATAGTCATCTCTGGCGATGACGACGGCCCGTTCCATGATATTAACCAGTTCCCGCACATTGCCCGGATAGTCGTATTTCAGGAGCAAATCCCGCGCTTCCGCGGTCATGCTCCGGATATTTTTTCCGTTTTCTCTGATAAATTTTTCCATGAAATGATCGATTAGCGCGGGAAGGTCTTCTTTTCTTTCCCTCAGCGGCGGGAGCGACATCGTTACCACTTTCAGCCGGTAAAAAAGATCTTCCCGAAACGCCCCTTCTTTGACCTGGGTATCCAAGTCACGATTGGTCGCGCTGATGATTCGCACATCCACTGAAATATTGATGTTGCTGCCAAGGCGTGCAATTTCCCGCTCTTGTAGAAAACGCAATAATTTGACTTGAATGCTAGGGCTTAGCTCGCCGATTTCATCAAGAAAAAGCGTGCCGCCGTCCGCCTCTTCAAAACGGCCGATACGGCGTGAGCTTGCGCCGGTGTATGCGCCCTTTTCATGACCGAACAATTCGCTCTCCAGCAGATTTTCCTGCAGGGCGCCGCAATTCACAACGATGATGGGTTTGTGAACGCGCGGGCTCAATTGATGAATCAGGCGCGCCAGAAGTTCCTTGCCGGTACCGCTTTCGCCCTGAATTAACACGGAAGCCCGGCTGGCCGCGACCCGGCTGGCCATATGGATCAATTCCGTCATTTGTGGGCTCTTGTAAATAATTTTATCGGTAGTGACGCCGTTTTTGCCCAGCTCTTCTTTTAACAGTTCATTTTCCCGGATCAGTTTTCTTCTACTTATCACCCGGTCAATAATCAGCAATACTTCTTCTAGCTCGACAGGTTTGGTGATGTAATCGATGGCTCCGGCCTTAATGGCTTCCACAGCCGTTTCAATCGTACCGAAAGCCGTAATAATAACGACATCGATTTCCGGATTGATGCATTTTACTTTCTGCAGCACCTGCAGCCCATCCATGCCGGGCATTTTATAATCCAGCAGGAGCAGATCAAAATGGCCGTTCTGGACAAAAGAGACGGCGGTTTCACCGTTTGCCGCCTCAGCCAGTGTGTGCCCTTTAGAGCGCAAGAAATCACGCAACAGCTCTCTTTGGGAATTTTCATCGTCAATAATAAGAATGCTTAATTTTCGCATGATTATTTAATTCCTTATGATGAAGATTTTTCGCTGAGTCTTTCCCGAGGCAGGACAACCTCGAATGTTGTTCCCTTCCCTTTATTACTGATCACGCGGATTTCTCCGCCATGTCCACGGATAATCTCGTTGGCCAAAGGTATCCCCAAACCCACCCCTTTTTCTTTGGTTGTATATTCGGGACTGAAAATCTTTTCGATTTCCTCCGCGGTCATGCCGCAGCCGGTATCGGAAATGCTCGCCATGATATAATTTCCCCCTTCTTTATCCACGGTAATGGTAATTTTTCCTTCCGCAGATATGGATTCCAAGGCGTTTTTAATCAAATTCAAAAAAGCCTGTTGGAGTTTGTTTACATCCATAGGAATTATAGCCGGCTGCAGCCGCCACTCTGTCTTAATAGTTATGCCGCGGGCTGATGCTTCTTCCTGAATCAAATTGACAATCTTCTGCAAAACCTTGTCCACGGGAAAATCGCTGAGTTGCAGCCGGCGGCTTTTGGAAAAAGTAAGAAATTCTTCAATGATTCCGTTGAGCCGTTTTATTTCATCTCGAATAACGCCCGAAAGCTTCTGAAATTCACTGACCTTACTCTGGTCGGCCGGCACAAAGTCCATCTTTAACCGTTGCGTGGCCATACTGATGGCGTTTAGAGGGTTGCGGATTTCATGCGCAACGCCTGCGGCCAACTGGCCTAAAGAGGAAAGACGTTCGGCTTTTTCCAGCCGGCGTTCCATCTCGATAACACCGGCCAGATGACGGTTCTGATCGTGATAGAGCAGCCACATGGACAAGAGGGCGATCACGACAATGAACAGCATGAAAATAAAAATATTTTGCCGGTTTTCAGCAATGATTTTGTCCATCGAACCGCGTTCAAGGCCAATGCGGACAAGGCCTGCAACTTTTTTATCCAGCGTAAAGGGAGCTGCCATATCGAGAATATTATTGCCTTGCACGTCCACTTTTCTGCTGACAATTCTTGTCGCTCCTTGCAGAATTTTCTGATGGTTAAAATCTTTATCGCTTAATCTTCCCGGTAATTTCCCTATGTTGCCGAGCAGTTTTTCCCGATTATTAAAGATTTGCATGTAAACGATACCGTGTCCTTCACCCATCTTATTGATGGCTCGCCCCACGGCAACTTTCATGCTCCAGTATTTCAGCCCCTCCTTATCTAAGTTGATCACGACGGTTCCGCTTCCGTCTTTGCGCCTGAGTGCGACAAAGCCGATACCCTGTTTTATGCGGATTTTCTCCAGCAATTCGATAGTCGTTGCCTTGCGTCCGTTTGCGCTCAGATCGTTTTCGTCCAGCATACTGGTTTTCAACGGACTGCTTTGATAAACCGCGTTACCCTCCCGATTGAGGACGGCCATGTACCAAAAGTTATGATCCACCGCGAATTTATGGAGATAGACATCGTTAATTAATTTCTTTTTCCACTGTTCGTCAATTTTTTGTCCCAGCGCAGTAATGGCTTCGATGACCAGCTTCTTGGAATAATCCGCTTCTTCCTGACTGGCTGTTTTGGCCTGTGTCGGCATTTTTCCCGTCATGGCCACAATACTCTTGAGGTTATCTTCCGTCAGGCGCTGCAAAACACTTATAGTGGCGAGCGCCTGATCTTCCATAAATCCGACCAGGTTGGTTTCACTGCGGCGGATATCCAGAAAACCCATAATAAGAATCAGGGCGACCAAAATAGCCGAGACAATAGCCACGGCCAATGGTTGAAGAAAACTGCCATTATAGGGATGGGAGGCGCGCCTGATAATGGTTTCTTTTTTTCTGAAAAAAATCATAATATCCTCATTTTACAGAAATCCAGCCGATGTTTTTACCAAGTATCATTTATTTTAGCGGTCATCTTAAGCTATTCATAAAAAATGTCAACGATAAATACCGGGTGGCTCGACATTTTTGTCGAAAGAGGGGCAACGATTGGTATTTTTTTATGTAATTGTTATTGTTCTGTTAATTTTATTAGTTCAAAATAAGCCCGACATTTATTGCCGAAAGAACACCCCTGTAAAACAAAAGCAGGAAAGGTCTTTATTTGCTAATATTTTATTATATCAAATACTTACGTTTTTTATGGCAACTATGGCACAATATCTGCTTAGTAATAGGCCAGAAGTGAAAGATAGTTAGTGTCGACTAAAAATATTACGGGCATGATTAGCCGACAGCAAAAATAACCCAGGAAGGTATTTAGACCTTCACTCTTCTCTCCTCGGGAGGCTCTAACCAAGCCTCCCATTTTTTTGTCATTTTGTCTCTTTATCATTTTTTTGCCGCCGCCAGGCATGGACTCTTTCCTTGATTGTTTTTTCAAAGCCGGCGTCTGTCGGGTGATACAATATTTTCCCCTGAAGTTTTTCCGGTAAATATTCCTGGGAAACAAAAGCATCGGAATAATCGTGCGCATATTTGTAATCCTTGCCGTAATCCAGTTCTTTCATTAACTTGGTCGGTGCGTTGCGGATGTGCAACGGGACAGGCAGATAGCCGGTTTTGCTGATCAGGTCTTTCGTCTGACCATAACCGGTGTATAGAGCATTGCTTTTGGGCGCCGTCGCCAGATAGACGGCTGCCTGCGCGATGGCCAACTCGCCTTCAGGCAGGCCGATAAAGTGAAAGGCCTGTTGGGCGGCCATCGTCAGCAGGAGGGCATGCGGGTCGCCGTTGCCGATATCTTCGGAAGCAAAGCGCACCATGCGGCGCAAAATATAAAGCGGGTCTTCTCCGGCAACGAGCATGCGTCCCAGCCAGTAAAGGGTTGCGTCCGGGTCGCTGCCGCGCATGCTTTTATGAAAAGCCGAGATCAGATTGTAATGTTCTTCGCCGTCCTTGTCGTACAAAAGCGCTTTTTTCAACAGGGCGTCCTGGGCGGATTGCGCCGTGATGACCCTTTCTTCCGCCGGCAGACTCTGGATCATCGAGGTGACGGCTTCCAGGTTGTTCAGGGCCGTGCGTGCGTCGCCATCGGAAAGACGGACCATAAAGCGGATGGCTGCCTCGTCGGCCTTGATCGTGAATTTTCCCAGGCCTCGTTGCTCATCGGTCAGGGCGCGCTGCAAAATGGCCATTAAATCTTCTTCCGCAAACTGTTTGAGCGTGAGCACGCGTGTGCGTGACAGCAGAGGTGCGATGACCTCAAAAGACGGATTTTCCGTTGTAGCGCCGATCAGCGTGACCAGTCCGTTTTCCACGTGCGGCAGAAAGGCATCCTGTTGAGCTTTGTTAAAGCGGTGAATTTCGTCAACAAAAAGAATGGTTTTCTTCTTCTTGGATTCCCAGATATCTCTGGCGTCGTCAACCACCTGCCGGATTTCTTTCACGCCGGAGAGGACTGCGGAAAAACTGACAAAATTAGACTTTGTTTCATTGGCTAAGATGCGTGCCAGGGTTGTTTTGCCTGAGCCGGGCGGCCCCCAGAAAATCATGGAGAAAAGTTTATCCTCCGCGATGGCGCGGCGCAGCAGCGTTCCTTCGCCGGTCAGATGCGGCTGCCCGATATAGTCGGCGAGCTTCAGGGGCCTCATTCTTTCGGCCAGCGGCGCCGTGTCCAAGGCGTCGCTGGGTGTGCCCAGACTGAACAAATCCAGATTCTTCATGTTTACCTCTTCACTTTTTCAATGATTTCAATCAAACTGGTCATTTTATCCTTGGGCTGAGCGCAGGTGAAGCGTTCCCACTGTTCATGGGTCAGGTTTTCTTTGACGAGCGCCGCCACGTCGAAAAACAGAAACCAGCATTGAACAATCCGCGCAGGGCAGGTCCCCCGCTTCCCGCAGGCAATAGGCGAAAGTCATCTCGTCGCCTAGTTTCGGGCAGCGAATCAATTTAGGGTCATGCTCTGTTTTCATTCGGGCATCAGCTTGGCGAAAAAAAGAAAAGCCGTCAAGAATTTTTATTTCCTGACGGCTTTTGATCCCGCAAAGCGGGGTGAGTACCTTTAGCATTAAGGTTTTGGGAAATCCTTGATGGCCAGCAACGCTCTTTGAATTTCTTCATCCGGTAATTCATAGGCCTGCAGCTTGCCGGACAGATAAGCGTCATAAGAGGCCATATCCACCAGGCCGTGGCCGCTCCAGTTAAAGAGAATCACTTTTTCCTTGCCTTCTTCTTTGGCGCGCATCGCCTCATCGACGACGGCCGCCAGGACATGGTTGGTCTCCGGTGCGGGAATAAATCCTTCCGAGCGCGCCCATTTGACACCCGCGTCGAAAGTTTTCATCTGATCGTAGGCTCTGGGTTCAATAAAGTTTTCCCGGACCAGATGGCTGACGATCGGGGCCATGCCGTGGTAGCGCAAGCCGCCCGCGTGGATTGGCGCGGGGATGTAATCGTGACCCAGTGTGTACATCGGGAGTAGCGGCGTTGTTTTGGCCAGATCGCCGAAATCATAGGCGAATGGGCCTTTGGTCATGCTGGGGCAGGACGTCGGTTCCGCGCCGACAATCTTGACCTGTTTGCCATGGATTTTATCGCAGACATACGGCGTGGCGATACCGGCAAAATTACTGCCGCCGCCACAGCAACCCATGACGACATCGGGGTAGAGACCGAGCTTCTGCATTTGTTTTTGTGCCTCCAGTCCGATAATGGACTGGTAAAGCAATACATGATTCAACACACTGCCCAGAGAGTATTTTGTGTCTTTGCTGGTGACGGTATCTTCGATAGCTTCGCTGATCGCGATGCCCAGAGAGCCGGGGGAATCGGGATGCTCGGCCAGAACGTTGCGGCCGGCCTGGGTTAGGTTGCTGGGGCTGGGAATGCATTCCGCGCCCCACGTGTTCATCATCATGCGCCGGTAAGGTTTCTGCTCATAGCTGACCCTGACCATATATACACGACACGCCAGACCGAACATCTGCGTGGCCATGGACAGAGCCGAGCCCCACTGGCCGGCGCCGGTTTCCGTGGTGATCCGCTTGGTTCCCGCCACCTTGTTGTAATAGGCCATCGGAATGGCGGCGTTGGGTTTATGCGATCCTGCGGGGCTGACGCCTTCATTTTTATAATAAATCTGCACGGGACAGCCGAGCAGCTTTTCAAAATTGCGCGCGCGGTAAAGGGGAGAGGGACGCCACAGCAGGTATTTTTGCAGCACCTCGTCGGGGATGTCGATCCAGCGCTGGGTGGATACTTCCTGCTCGATGATGTTCATGGGGAAAATTGCCGTTAGATCATCAGCCGTAACCGGCTGGCCTGTGCCGGGATGCAGCGGCGGCTTCATCGGGGTGGGCAAATCCGCCATAATGTTGTACCATTGCCTGGGTATGTCGTTATCATCTGAAAATGTTTTGACCTGTTCCATATGTTCTCTCCTTTAAAAAAGATTTTATGCTTTACTGTTATCCTTCAAACGGTTTTGTCCCTGGGAGCGCCGAGGTTAAAAAAAATGCCATGGAGTTTTTCTTCCCATGGCATTTCTATACGCTTGCGAGTCATGGGAAGGAGCTTCCCTGCCCATACTCGATCATTAAAAAGATCTTATGGGCAGACACTTTTCGTCTGCCACCACCAGTTTTTATTGGAAATATTTGCCAGCATTGACTACAATCAACTTTCAAATAATTTGAGTTTGTGCCTAACATAGCCGGGAAAGTCTTGTCAAGGCGAAAATGAAAAGGGAGAAACGATGAAAGAATTTGATCCTTTCGGCTGGTTGGAAAGATATTTTTCAGCCAAGACGCTGCACGTAGCGATCCGCTGCGGGATAATGGTTATTCTGCTGGCGTTTTTAATTTCCCGGATAACGTCCTATAACCATTACTGGTTCAAGCCGCTCTGGGCTGCCGAAACCCTCATTTTTGTGGTCTTCCTGATCAGCTACACCATCCGCAGAGATCCGGTGAGCCGATCACGGGGCGTCCGGGAAATTCTGGTACCGCTTATCGGCGGTGTGCTGCCCTTTACCCTGTTGTTTTCGCCGTCGCATAGTCTGATCACGGGTTCCATAACGCATGTCACGATTGTTTTTATCTGGATGACGGTTGCGACATGTTTGACTATTTGGGGATTATGGACGCTCAGGCACTCCTTCAGTATCACCGTCGAGGCGCGCGAGCTGGTAACCGGCGGGCCTTACCGGTTTATAAGACATCCCGTGTATCTGGGAGAAATACTCACAACCGCCGCCGTTGCCGTTTTGCGGTTTTCGCCGGCCAATATCGCCCTTTTGTTGCTGTTTGTGGCGATTCAACTATACCGATCCAGAATGGAAGAAAATAAACTGGCGCAGGTTTTTCCCGCATATGGCACCTTCGCCGTACGGAGTCTCTGGTTCTGGCCGCATCGGCCGGTTAGGGGCCGTTAAGAAATAACTGTTAAATTTCTATCCATTTCGTTACGGCCCCTTATGCCGGGTATGATATTAAAATGCTACAGTTATTAAGGAGTATCAGATGACAGATCCATCCAAGACAAATACTGAACTGATCCAAGAAAATGCCTTATTAAAACAGAGAATCCGAGAACTGGAACGGGCTGAATCAGAGCGCATCCGGATGGAAGAAGCCTACAAGGACAGCGAATTGAAATATCGTTCGCTCATAGAACATTCGAGCGACGTCGTGTTTTGCGTCGATCGAAAAGGGGAATATAAATTCGTGAACCAGGTACTCGCCTCGACATTCGGCAAGACTCCCGACTATTTTCTGGGCAAAACATTTTGGGACATATACCCGAAGGAGCATGCAGACCAACGTCAGGCGGCAAGCATCAAGGTTTTCGAGACCGGCGAGAGCCAGTCGGTGGAAGTTGTTGTGCCGCTGCCGGACAGAACCTTGTATTACATCGCAAAAGCGAATCCGGTGAAGGATGAAACGGGGAAAGTGGTATTGAACGTCACTCACGCCATTGACATCACCGAGCGCAAGCAAATGGAGGAGGCGCTGCGGGAGAGTGAAAAAAAATACCGTGAACTCAGTATTATCGATGATCTCACGCAGCTTTACAATTCCAGATATTTTCATCAGCAGTTGAGAATGGAGATTGATCGAGTAAAGCGCTACGGGCAGCCTTTAACCCTTATGCTTTTGGATCTCGACAATTTCAAGGCATTCAACGACGCGTACGGCCATGTTGAGGGAGACCAGGTTTTATTCCGAGTCGGTCAGGTGGTCAAGAGATGGCTGCGCCATACAGACTCCGCATACCGTTATGGCGGAGAGGAATTCACCATCATGTTGCCCATGACAACAAGCGCGGACGGCGCCGCGACAGCGGAGAGAATCAGGACAGAATTCAAGAAAGAGATTTTTATCCCGGAGCCGGGTAAACAGGTTCATATGACGTTGAGCATCGGCTTTGGGCAATACACACCGCAAGAGGAGTTGAGGGACTTCATTCACCGGGTTGACCAGCTCATGTACCAGGGGAAAAAGAGCGGGAAAGACAGGGTTTGTTGCGAGTCGTAACCGAAATTCAACGGGTAATCCTCACCTCAACTTAGAACTGAAAGTTGCGGACTCATAGGTGGATGCAGCAAGCAGATCAACAGATGTATGATCATGCTAAGACATATCCGGAGCTACATGGTATTTAAAAACTGTGGAAGAAAAAGGCTATCATGTCAATAATTCAGGAGTACATAATCCAGGAGTACTTATGATTTTACCTGGGAATAGTATTTGCAGCAATCGTTTACAGAATAAGAAACAGCCCTTCCTGTTTCTGGCCGGTATGGGCGTGAGGAAACTGGTTCGGTTCGGCAGTCATAGAGATTAATCTTTAAGGAGATATTTCATGAAAACAAACCGTATTCACCGCATTTTGTGCAGCGCATTATTTTTGGGATTCTTCATGCTCGTATCGATGCAATCCGCACTCGCTTGTACCCGCGCCGTCTATTTCGGCAAAGAAGGCCAGACCGTCACCGGCCGCACCATGGACTGGCTCGAAGACATGCAGTCCAACCTCTGGATCTTCCCGCGCGGCATGGCCCGCGGAGGCGACATAGGTAAAGAGTCCCTGAAATGGACGAGCAAGTATGGTAGCGTAATCGCGTCCGGCTACGAGAGCGGCACCGCCGACGGCATGAACGAAAAGGGCCTGGTCGCCAACATGCTCTACCTCACCGAATCGGAATACCCCCCGGATGACAAGCGGCCCACCCTCATCACCGGCGCGTGGACACAGTACGTCCTCGATAATTTCGCAACGGTCGAAGAGGCCGTGCAAGTATTGCGCCTGGAAAAGTTCCGCGTGGTCACCGTCGCAGCCCCCAATGGCAAACCCGGCTCCGTCCACTTCTCGATCTCGGATGCCTCGGGCGATTCAGCCATTTTTGAGTACATCAACGGCAAGCTGGTCATCCATCACGGCAGGCAGTACCAGGTCATGACCAATTCGCCGATCTACAGCGAGCAGATCCCCCTGAACGAGTACTGGAAGCAAATCGGCGGCACCGTCATGCTGCCGGGCACCAACCGCGCCGCCGACCGCTTCGCCCGCGCGTCGTTCTACATCAATGCCGCCACCCAGTCCGCCGATCTGCGCGAGGCGGTTGCCGCCGTTTTCAGCGTCATGCGCAACGTCAGCGTGCCCCGCGGCATCAGCACGCCGACCCAGCCCAATATATCGTCCACAATCTGGCGTACGGTTGCGGACCAGAAGAATAAGGTTTACTTCTTCGAGAATACCGCAAGTCCGAGTCTTGTGTGGGTGCAACTCAATCAGATCGATTTCAAGCCGAATTCGGGCGTCCGTAAGCTCACCCTCCATGGCAATCCGGACCTGGGCGGGGACCAGACAACCCATTTCAAGAAAGCTGAGGCGTTCAAGTTTCCGGCGTCGCATTAAGCGAGGGTAAATAGGCTGTTGCGACAGAGCCATCAAATTCTATGCAAGGTTTTTTAGGCGATTCTTTGGCGCAACTATTCAGTTACATGTCACGAATAATAAACAGGGAGGATTATGCATATCAAAAAAAATTCTGTTGTATGGTCGCTATTCCTGATTCTTGTCCTGACGTTGTTTGTCGGATGCGCAGGCAGTTCCGGTTCCACTTACAATTCAACCGCTCCGCTAAGCGCCGAGGATGTCAATCTGATCTTTGTGGTAAGCCCGGATTTGGCTTATCAGACACCCGGTGATGTCAATCCAGGCACGGCTAACCTTACTAATCAGGGTTTGCAGCGCTCGCTTCTCCTGACCACATACCTGAAAACACAGGTTCTGGGAAGAAAGAACGTAAACGGCATTTACGTGCTCGCACCGATGACGCATTTGCAAACCGCAAACAATTACCCTGATATGGCAGCAATCTGGTATATTCAACAATTTGCCCTTCTCAACCAGATCACTCTACCCGTTGATAAAAATGGAACCAAATATACCGCCAACAGCTACCTGATCAACGCTGCGTATGCTCCAGGGTCCGTGCCCAGCGGAGTTGTTTTGCCGACTACATACTGCCCTGATTGCCAGGGGTTGGATTTCAACAACACTAACGGCAACAACGATACGTTAGTATCCGGTATCATCAATAAAAAAATCCCGGGTTATTATGTATTTTCGGCGCCTTGGGAGACAATCAGCGCCTTGTTGGCCAATATCAACAGCCAACAGGGTTATAACCTGACTCTTCCGGCGACCTATATGGGCACAAATTATGTCTATGCGGTCTCCATCGCTCCGTCGGGAGACGCTTGCCTGGTTACCTACAACAGCAAACTGAAGCCGCCTTCCACTTACCCTGTGCTGCCCTCGCCCGTGACACGCGCTTCATGCACATACGCGCAGCAGCCCTATTTCAGCACCACACGGACTAAACCTTTGCATAATTACTATTTTGTCATCGCGAGGAGCGAAGCGACGTGGCGATCTCTTCAAATATCAAATGCTTATGAGATTGCTTCACTTCGTTCGCAATGACAGAGAGGCATTATGCAAAGGTTTAGGACCGGAGGGGTTAATGGCGTCGTGATTCCGGCGAACATCAACAAAAACCAGATAATTTACATTGTACGGCATGCAGAGGCGCATCCGGGGAACGTGTTTGAAGACGGCAACTATGTGGATGCAGGGCAATGGCGCGCGCTGGAACTTCCCAACGCTCTGCGTGACAAAATAAGTCCCAACATGGTTTATTCCATCGACCCCGCACAGTGGTTCAATATTTCATCCGTCAGCCCCTCATTCAATGTTTCATACGTCAGGCCCTCATTAACGGTACTGCCCTATGCAATCGCCAATAATTTGTCCTATTATCTCGTTTCGAGCTTCTATATCGTGGATAAAAACGTTGCCCAACTCGCCAGTGACTTTTTCTTTACCGGCGGTAATTTATCTAATAAAAACATACTACTGGCGTGGGAATCCACACGTATTAAACCGCTGATCAATGCGCTCCTGAAAAGCTATGGCGGCAGCGGCCTCCCGCTCCTCGATCCCAAATTGGCCGATTGCCGACTACGACACCATTTGGACCGTGACGCTTGACGCCTCAGGTAACCTGACGGTGGACAACGCGTTGTGCGAAGGCATCGATTCTGCGGCGCTGCCGGCCACGGCCCCTCAATTCTGACCGTCAGAGTTTATCCCTTAGTGGACATACAAGAGATAGAGCTTGTCAGCCAATTTTCATGCACGTAGATTCTGGCTGTCTTCCTGCTATCAGTAAAACGTCAACCTCGACGAAAACGCATGACTTTATCTCGTAATCATTGATGTTATTTTTTTGGTAATCATGATATTGGTGGACCGTTATGAAGGGCTTGCAGAGACGTGATGCATGGTCTGGTGCCTCTTTGTTCCGAAGCTGGAAACGACGGAAACAATGGAAGGCGTTGCCCTAAGCATGCGCGCTGTATTTCTACCCGACCTCGACTCAAG
>JANYAF010000069.1 GCA_025355175.1 Deltaproteobacteria bacterium
GCATCACCCCATAACATGATGATATGCATAATGTATTTCTAATGGTTTCCATTAGAACATGTTACGGTTGTTCTTTCAACTACTATAACGCGCAAATCAGCTGCATCGATCAAAATCACCTAATGGAAAATCTGGGTTTAATATTCTTTTCAGCGTTTCCTCTGAGACCGATCAGGTCGGAGAGGCTCAGAAACTGGAATCAGGTGCCTATGTCAAGAAGCCCTATATTATGGAAAAAATCAGCGTGGCTATCTGGGATGAGCTAAACCGATAATCTGCTGCATCACGAATAGTAACCCTCAACTTCAGCCGACGGAGCAGAGTGTTGACTCGTAGATGTAAGCCCGACCTACCAAGATTCCTTTCTTCTTTATAAATCAAAAGCACACATCAGCCGGATGACTCGTTATTTCCGGACCGATTTCCTCCGCGCGGTTCCTCCGGCCATACAGGCGTTTTTCCCTTCAGTCCCGCATTTACAAATATCAATATCTCGTGTCGGGATAAGCCCCAGATCGGTAATCATTTCGTGATCCAGTTTGCTATCCCGGCCCGTGGTGGTCAGATAATTTCCGGTCATGAGAGAATTTGCCCCGGCGATAATGCCCAGTGGCAGAAGCTGGCGCAGATTCTTCTCTTTGCCGCCGCACAATTTGATGTCCTTATCCGGGAGCATGAAGCGGAAAACCGCGATGGTCATGAGAATTTCCATTGGCGGCAATGGATGCAGATGGTCCAGAGGTGTGCCTTTGATCGGATTAAGGATATTGATCGGAATCGAATCGACATTCAGCTTGCGCAGTGTTGCGGCAAGCTCGATGCGGTGTGTGACGCTTTCGCCCATGCCGAAAAGCGCGCCTGCGCAAACGGATAAACCGGCAGCTTTGGCGACGCTGATCGTTTCCACATTTTCTTCATAGTCGTGTGTCGTGCAGATATTTTTAAAATAGCTGCGGGCCGTTTCCAGGTTGTGATGATAGCGGTAAAGGCCTGCGTCTTTAAGCTCACGGGCTTTTGCCGAATCGAGGATGCCCAGAGACGCGCAGGGATGTATCCCGATTTTGTTTATCCCGCGAACGGCTTTGAAAATTTCCGCCCATTCCTTTTTGGCTTTCACGCGCTTGCCACTGGTGACAATGCCGAAAAACTCCGCTCCGTCTTTTTTGGCTTGGCTGGCTTCAGCGATGATTTGTCCGGCAGGTTTGAGCGGATAGGAGGGAACATTGGTGGAATAGTGAGAGGATTGCGCGCAGAATTTACAGTCTTCGGAACAACGGCCTGACTTGGCGTTGGTGATGCCGCATAAAATAATGTGCTTTCCCTTAAAGTGTTCGCGGATTTCGGAGGCCGCGGCCAAAACGCGATACGGAACGCCGGACCCTTCAACAAAAAGTTCCAGGGCCACCGCGGTGCTGATGCCTTTTCCCTTAATGGCTCTATTCTTCAGATTATCGATCAAATCCATGGTCTTTTTTCCTGTCTTTTGTCCTCGGGCGGTTCATAGATAAATAAAGATTGGTTCGTCAATATCACAATTTTAGATAAAAAAGAACAGATGGGAGAAGATAATGCGCGGATGAAGGTCTTATCGCCTGGCAGCCAAAACTTTCTTTCGTTGCTATGCGTATCGTCTTTTGATATGGCATCGTAAATTGATTAACGGGGCGCAGGCCTGTGAGTAATAGTAAATCTTCTGTAAGAAGTTAAAATATGAGTTTTATATATATCTTACTCGTTGTGCTCGGAATTACAACCGTCGCATATCTTGCGAAACTCTCGGCGAAAAACGGCATATCATCATTTGATTTAACATTTGTGATGTTCGCGGCTGCCAGTGTTCTAGGGTATCTTTTCGCAGAATTTAATAATGTGGAGATAGCATGCTATACATTTGAACTATGCTCCGTTTCCGCAATAGCCGGGATCGGCGGAGCAACAGCCGTTTTCGTTTTTAATAAATCGGTACGGGTTGGGCATTTTGGTTACTCCAATGCCATTTACAGATCATCGTTTCTAATACCGGTTATTTTCAGTGTTATATTTTTCAGGGCCACGCTGAATATGATAACCATGACCGGAATATTATTCATACTAACGTCAATAGTTCTTGTCTCCTGGTCAAACAATGCTTTTGCCAAGGACAAAAACAATAGTAACACGCTATGGTTTTTCATGATCATAGGTGCTTTTGCGTTAAGCGGTCTTCCAAGGATCGGACAGCTTTTAATAAGTCATTACAAATTCAATTCATTTGCATACCTCTTTATGTCGTACGCCGTCGGTTTTATTCTGATGTTGATTTTCTTTCTGACCAGACGGAAACGAGTGAAAGCACGGGCTTTGTTTTATGGAATCCTTGCCGCTTTTGCAAGCTATGTCGGCGTATATTGCACCCTTGAAGCGCTAAAACTTATGCCTGCTGCGGTTGTGTTTCCTATTACGCTTAGCGCTCCGATTATGCTTGGTATGATCATTTCATTCATTTACAGAGAAAAGATCAGGTTGGCTGGCTGGATAGGCGTTTTTATAGGCATATGCGGGATAACAATGCTCTCTCTTCAAATTTATACTAAATGATCAGAGAGAATAAGAAAAACGGTCTTCAATTTTCATTGACAAGCATCAGGTAACAGGCTTAAATACTTTACAAAATTTAATATTACACTCTTTATGAACCTTTCAAGTCGTCAGAAAAGACATGGGAATGGTGGAACGTTCACAAAAAGATTGCCAGGCTGCTTACAAGATTTCTTCTAAATGGGAAGATTTGAATCTTTTCATTTATCTTGCAGGCGAGTTCGGCCTGAAAAATCTGATGGCCTTCACATGCGACATCAAACGGGAGATTTCCAGTCAAAAGGCCCAAGACATAACTATCGATTTTTCTCAAATCTGCTATTTAGACAGCGCAGCGGCCCTGGCTCTTGTTCAAATTGAAAAGGAAGCCGTCGCACAAAATATCCAGTGCCACCTGGTAAATTTGAATGATGAAGCCAAAGGGATTTTCAGCGTCATTCATGATGATGCGCTCACCCACTTGCCTTTTAAGTCGGAAGTATCCCACGAGGGCTTTATCCGCCAGGTGGGACAAGCATCACTTGATGTCACCCGTGATTTTATCAATTTCGTCACGTTTATCGGCGAACTGCTGGTCGCTCTTTACTACACCTTGAGGCATCCGAAGACGCTGCGGGGAAAGGACGTTTTCTTTTACGTCCAGCGGGCGGGTGTGGACGGCCTGCCTATTGTCGCCCTTATCGGTCTCCTGATGGGTTTGATCATGGCCTTCATGTCTTTTTTGCAGTTTAAACAATTCGGGGCGAATATTTACGTCCCCGCCCTGGTCAGTTTTGCCATGGTCAAAGAACTGGGGCCTCTCATGACGGCCATTCTGGTCGCGGGACGTTCCGGTTCTGCTTTTGCCGCGGAAATCGGCACCATGGTGGTCAACGAAGAGGTGGACGCGCTCAGTACGATGGGCTTTGATCCGATTCGCTTTCTAGCCGTCCCGAAGGTTCTGGCCACTATTATCGTCGTGCCGATTCTGACCATTTATGCCGATCTTTCCGGCATTCTCGGCGGCATGATCATCGGCGTCACCAGCCTGGACCTGACGGTAAAAACTTACATTACCCAGTCGATAAAAACGATCGAGGTGTTCGATGTCGTCACCAGTTTGATTAAGGCCGCCGTGTTTGCCGGGTTGATCTCCGCCATCGGTTGCCAGCGGGGATTCCAAGTGCGCTCAGGCGCTCAGGATGTCGGTAAATATACCACTTCCGCCGTTGTCGCGGCGATCTTTCTGATCGTGGTGGCTGATTCCATTTTTGCCATTATGTTATATTACGTTAAAAGATACTCCGTACTGACCGGTTAATAGTCAAACAGATTCAAAATGAAAGATACTAAAGGAGTTCTGTTTTGGAACCTTCGGAAAACAAGCCCATTATTGTGGTAAAAAATCTGACCGCCCGCTTTGGAAACAATATTGTTTTTGAAGATGTCAGCTTTGAGGTATACAAAGGAGAAGTTCTTGTAATTGTTGGCGAATCTGGGTGCGGCAAATCGACCCTCCTGAAGATCATGATCGGGCTGCAAAAACCTTCCGCCGGCCAGGTTTTGTATCAGAGAACCGATATTACCCACGCCACGGAAAAAGATCTTAATCTTTACCGGCAGAATATCGGCGTGCTTTTTCAGTCCGGCGCTTTGTTCAGTTCGATGACGATCAAGGAAAATATTGCGCTGCCGCTTTCGGAGTACACAAATCTCGATTCCGCCTCCATACACCAGATTATTAAAATGAAATTAGGTATGGTCAACCTGGCAGGCTACGAAAATCATCATCCGTCGGAACTTTCCGGCGGCATGAGAAAAAGAGCCGGCATCGCCCGGGCGATGGCGCTCGATCCCCGTGTGCTTTTCTTTGACGAACTATCCGCCGGCCTCGACCCGGTCACTGCGGTGGAGCTCGATAATTTGATCATCAAGACCAACGAAGCCCTGGGAACAACAATGGTTATTGTGACCCACGAGCTGGAATCTATTTACAAAATAGCTCATAGAGTGCTAATGTTGGATAAAGAGGCAAAAGGGATGATTGCCGAGGGCAAGCCTTTGGAATTGAAAGAACAGGCGACAGACCCGCGGGTGAAAAGTTTCTTTTTACGACAGTTGCCGTCCGCACCAGACGAACAGAGGTTTTATGTCAACTAGAAGCTCGAAATTTTTAATCGGTCTTTTTGTCATTATCGGCATGACGATTCTGGCGGTCATCATCATCTGGGTGGGCGCGTCCAGAATCCTGATGAAGGGTTCCCTCTACGCGGCATATTTCGATGAATCTGTCCAGGGATTACAAGTGGATTCAGCTATCAAATACCGGGGAGTGGAAATCGGCAAGGTGCAGAGCATCGATGTAGCGCCGGACTACCGCCTGATTGAAGTGATCATGAAAATCGAGCTGGAGGGTGATTTGCAAAATCAAACCATTGCCTCGCTGAAGACAGCAGGGATTACCGGAATCGTCTTCATTGAACTTGACCGGCTCAGTGCCGGCGAATTGGCCAGTTCGCCGAAACTTACTTTTAAACCAAACTATCCGGTCATCCCGTCCCGCCGGTCGGAAATCAGCCGCTTCCTGGCAGACACAAGCTTCATTATGCAAAACATCAAAGATATCGATTTCAAGGGTATTTCCGATCAACTGAAAAACACCACCCATGCCATAGAAAACTTCCTGGAAGGCAAGCGCATCAATAATATCATGGCAAATTTGGAATCCACCTCCGCCAATCTGGACCAGACGATTGCCAAAATCAACAAAACGGTTGCTGAAGGCAAAGTGGATAGGGTCGTCAATGAAACCCTGGGCATTTTATCGGAAGCCCGACAACTGATCGGGCAGGCCAGAAGTGAAATCAACGGTTTAAATCTACGCGAAAAAGCAGAGCGAACGGATGCCATCCTCAAAGACATCGACAAAAAAACAAAAACAATCACCAGCAATCTGCAAGACACGTCGGAAAATTTGCGGGCAACCTCGGAAAATCTGCAAAAGCTGTCCGATAGTTTGAACAGAGATCCGTCGGATCTGATTTTTACAAAACCGGCGCCCCCGCGCAAAGCCATGGAGTAGTGAAAGGAATCAGAAAATGGAAAATCTTTTATCACAGCCACGATGCTTTCAGAAAATATGGCAAAGCTTTTATTTTGTAATAATCGTTTCATCTTTCTTTCTAATCACAGGATGCGCCACGAGCGGTAAGCCGCAAGATAACGTCGAACGTTATCTTTTAAATTACCAGGCGCCCTCCTGGAACAAACTCGAAAAGCTTGCGACATCCGTCAAGTTTAACCGGTTTTCCATTGCCGCCGCCTATAATTCCACCAACATGATCTTTCGCAGCGATGCTTACAGCCTTGATTCCTTCAATTACTCCCGCTGGGCGGTCAGTCCGGCCGACATGATCGGCGACAGCCTCTTTGGCGACATGATAGGGAGCGGCCTTTTCCTCGCAGTCTTTTCCCGACACGAAACAGATGAAGGACGATTTATCATCTCGGGCGGCATTGAGGAATTTTATCTGCGGACGGATAAAAGCAATAAAACAGCTCTCATCAGTATCTCCATCTCCATGCAAGACTCCCGGGCAAAAGAAACCGGCAAAAGAATGATGTTTCAGAAGAAATACGTTCGGGAAGAACCTTTGCAAGAACCGTCCCCCAAGGGGTACTGCCAGGCCGCAAGCCAGGCCATGCAGGCCATCTCCCGTGAAGTCATCGGCGATATTTATGCGGCCGTTAAAACCACCGCTGAATAGACGAGTGTTCCATGAAAGAAATTTCCGTACAAACCCATTCCCGTTTCGAAATGATTGACATCACGGCGGCTGTCCAGAAAGCGGTGCGCGATGAAAAAATCGAATCGGGCATTGGCCTGGTTTACACGCCCCATACCACTGCCGCGGTGACGATCAATGAAAACGCCGATCCGGATGTGCCCCACGATATCCTGGCGGCACTGGATCGCATTGTTCCATTATCCGCGAATTACCGACACGCGGAAGGAAATTCCGCCGCGCACGTCAAGTCATCGCTGGTCGGCGCGTCCGAAATGGTCATCATTGAAAACGGCCGCCTGATTTTAGGAACCTGGCAATCGATCTTCTTTTGCGAATTTGACGGACCACGAGCAAGGAAAGTGTATATTAGTTTTAAGTTTTAAGATTTAAGTAGTTAAGGTTTAGGCGGAGGCGCTTCGCGCAATCACTATTTTTTACTTAAATTTTAAAACTTAACTACTTAAAACTTTTAACATCTGTTCATGTATCAACCCATTGCTGGCGATGAGACTGGGCGAATCCAAACGCCACGTTCCGCCGGCCATATCGGAAATGACACCACCTGCTTCTTCGACCATCAGGCAACTGGCAGCCGTATCCCAGGGTTTGAGCTTCAGTTCCCAGAATCCGTCAATCCGCCCGGCGGCAAGATAGGCCAGATCGAGAGCCGCCGCACCCGGACGCCGGATGGCCTGCGCTTTTACTGCCATCGCGTTGAAAAAATTCAAGTTATTATCGGGGCTTACTCGGATGTCATAGGGGAAACCGGTGGCCAAAAGACTGCGGGATAGATCGCTTACAGAAGAGACATGCAGCTTTTTTCCATTGAGATAGGCACCGTCTGAGCGACAGGCGAAAAACAGGTCATCTCTGGTTGGATCGTAAATAACGCCCAGAACCACAACGCCATCTTTTTCCAGTGCAATGGAAACGCAAAAAAAAGGAAATCCATGTGCATAATTGGTTGTTCCGTCTAGAGGATCAATAATCCAGCGCATAGCTGCCCGCTCATTCTTCGCGGCCGATTCCTCAGACAAAATCCCATGATCGGGATACCGGAGGCTTATTTCCGCAAGAATCAGTTCCTCCGACATCTTATCCGCTTCCGTCACCAGATCGATGGTCCCTTTATAATAAATTTGATTATTCTTAGTGAGTTTTTCGACGAGCAACTTTCCTGCCTGTCGCGCCAGATTTTGGACAAAATCGACGATCTCTGTCATGAATATAAACTCCTCATTAAGATGATTATCTCAAGACTTTAAACCATAAAGTACGTTAAAAAGTAAGAACTATCTTAAAAGTTGCGCTGCATAAGGAATAGTGCTAAACAAAATAAAAATATGTTTGTTTGTGATAGATTAATGATGACAGACCACAACGCTGATTCCAATTTAATTGATTTAAAGACGGCGCGGGAAAATTCAGGACTGACCCTGAAGAAGTTGTTTGAGCGCACACGGGTCAGTGTGGTCAATCTGGAGGCCATTGAAAACGGCAATTTTCATTTACTGCCCATCCCGATATGCACTCGAAACTTCATCAAAACATACGCCGATGCTTTGGGCGTGGACAGCAAGCCTGTTTTACAGCGCTACGAAAATTACCTGCAAGCGCTACAAATGAAAGAAAAAGAACAGACAACAGAACAACTTCCCCATGCGTCTCTGTTTACAGGGCTGGGCCGGCATAAAGCCTACCTGTGGATCCTGTGCATCGTCATTGTTTTTGCAGCCGTAGCCTTTTTTGTGAGCATCTATAATAAACCGGTACCGGAAACACCTCAAAAAACCGAGGCACCAAAAGAGGCCGTGATTCCTGATACCAACGTACAGAATTTGGCGCAGCCGGATAAGTTTCCGATCTCCATCAATCTGCCCATACCGGAGAAGTTAATCACGGCAAATCAAGCAGGCAACGAAAAAAAACAGCCGGCACAGAAAATAACCGAAGCGCAGACCGGAAGCACCCCAGCACCTGCCGTGACGCCTAAAAATAACAAACCCAAAGTCGAGACGCTTACCCATGGTGAAAAACAGTTTGTCCTGATTATTCACGCCACCGAAAAAACATGGATCCGGATTCAAGTCGATGACAAAGAACCTTTTCAGGTCTTACTTGATGCCGGAGAAAAAATTTCACATAAAGCGGCGCGTTTTAATATGGACATCGGCAATGCTGGCGGAGTCAAAATACAGTTTGACGGAAAACCCATAGACAATTTAGGCAAATCGGGACAGGTTACCCATTTGCGGTTACCATAAAACAACAAAAACGAAAGAGGTAATATTATGTTTGGAATAGGAATACCGGAGCTACTGATTATATTGGTTATTATTCTTATTATTTTCGGGGTCGGAAAGCTTCCGGAAATTGGCTCAGCCCTGGGTAAAGGGATTAAGAATTTCAAGAAATCCGTCTCCGACCAAAACGACACAACCGGCACATCCATTAAAAAAGAGGAAGATAAATAGCCCCGGGCTCTTGTTAACGATTATCGATAAAAGATAAAAGTTTAAACGTTAAAAGGGAACATCTTCCATCGGCGTACCGCTGTTCGATGTGTGAGACGCATCCGGTGTAACGTCATCGCCTGCTTTGGTCTGTCCCTTGGAATCCAGCATCTTCATGTCATTGGCCACGATCTCCGTCGTGTAACGCTTCACGCCTTCTTTGTCTTCCCAGTTGCGGGTTTGAATGCGCCCTTCGATAAAAACCAGTTTTCCCTTCACCAGATAGTTGCCGCAAATCTCAGCCAGCTTGCCGAAAGTAACAATCCGGTGCCATTCGGTTTTCTGAACCTTCTCCCCGCTTTTATCTTTCCACTGCTCATCGGTGGCCAGGTTGAAGTTGGTAACCATCGTTCCATCTGGTGTATATCGAACTTCCGGATCCTTGCCCAGCCTGCCGACCAATATCGCCTTGTTGATCATTTTCTTCCCCCCTGTAAATAAAGTGGCTGCATCATACATAACAACTGTCCTGGAGGCAAACACATTTTTTGTTCATTTGATGCTGGATACACCATGTGCCCAGACCACAATCATGCTTGACTAATCATCAAAAAGAATATAGTTAAATGGACTTTAAAAAAGTGGAGAAATTATGGAAGACAATGATCTTTTAAAGGTTCGCCTGGAAAAAATTGCGGCCTTGAAAGCAGCAGGTGTGGATTTATATCCCAATGATGTAAAGCCCCAAAATACAACGACTCAGATCATGGCCCAGTTCGGCGACACAGACAGCGAAACGCTGGCGCAATTGACACAAAAATTTTCGATTGCCGGGCGATTGATGGCCGTGCGCAACTTCGGCAAAGCGGCTTTCGTCAAGATTCAGGACCGCAAAGGTCAGATGCAATGCTATATTGCTAAAAACATCATCAGTGAGCAGGATTTTTTTATATTTAAAAAGCTGGATATAGGCGACATTATTTATGTTTCAGGAAAGCTCTTCCGGACCAAAACCAATGAATTGACTGTTGAGGTTGAATCATTACGCTTAATGGCCAAATCGATTCATCCTCTGCCGGAAAAATGGCATGGTCTGACGGACATTGAAACCCGCTACCGGCAGCGGCATCTGGATTTAATATCCAGCCCGGCGGTCAAAGAAATCTTTTATCGGCGCAGCCTGATCATCAAACTGATGCGGCAATTCATGGATACGCATGATTTTCTGGAAGTGGAAACCCCCATGATGCAGCCGCGAGCCGGCGGCGCCGTCGCCCGGCCGTTTAAAACCCATCACAACGCGCTGGATCAGGATCTCTACCTGCGGATTGCCCCTGAGCTTTATCTAAAACGTCTGGTGACCGGCGGACTCGAAAGAGTTTATGAAATCAACCGCAACTTCCGTAACGAAGGCATCTCCACCTTTCACAATCCTGAATTCACCATGATGGAGTTTTACTGGAGCTACGCGACTTACGAGGATTTGATGTCCTTTACGGAAGAGTTATTCGGTTTTATCGCCAAGAATATTTTCGAGGGACTCAAGTTCACCTATCAAGGCACGGAGATTGATTTAACACCGCCCTGGCGGCGGCTCACTGTCAAAGATGCTCTTTTGCAAATAGCCGGCATGGATCCTGCCGACCTTACCGATTCCGCAAGAGCCATTGCTTTCGCCCGCAAAATCGACTGCGATGCAAAAGAAACTGACCCACTGGGGAAGATTCTTATGGCCATTTTCGACGAAGTGGTCGAAAAAAAGCTTGTCCAGCCGACATTTGTCACTCAGTATCCGGTCGCCGTATCCCCTCTATCCCGAAGGTCCAACACCGAACCGGAACTTGTTGATCGTTTTGAGCTCTATATTTCAGGCAGAGAAATCGCCAACGCCTTTTCCGAGTTAAACGATCCGGTCGATCAGCGCGATCGATTCGTCCAGCAGATCAAAGAGCGGGAAGCGGGCGATGATGAAGTCCACGAAATGGATGAAGACTATATCCGTGCGCTGGAATACGGCATGCCGCCGACAGCCGGAGAAGGAATCGGCATCGACCGGCTGATCATGCTTTTTACCGATTCCGCATCCATTCGGGACGTTATTCTGTTCCCGCTTTTGAGAACCAAACAGGAATGAGATACGCGCCAAAACTTATGCAGCTCTAAAACCAGCTGTTTCCCAACAGGATGTTGTTTAATGCCTTACGAATTTTTTATCAGCAGACGATATATGAGAGCGAAACGCAAGCAGGTTTTTGTTTCGATCATCACCTTTATATCGATTTTTGGCATTTTCCTGGGCGTAGCCGCGCTCATTATCGTGCTGGCCGTCATGAACGGGTTTGAAGAAGATCTGCGGACAAAAATTTTAGGCATCAAGTCTCATATCGAAGTCACCGCGGATATGGCCGGTCCGATAAAAAATTATACCCCCGTCCGCGAGGCAATCGATAAAATCCCGGGCGTTGTCGCGTCCACGCCCTTTATTTATACGCAGGCCATGATTCGCAGTGGCAACGGCGTCACCGGCGTCGTGATCCGCGGTCTGGATACCCAAACCGCGCCGAAAGTTCTCAATCTGGGGAAAATCCGGGAAGGCCAACTCGAATATCTCAATAAAATTCCCGACGGCGTATTGAAAGAACTGTCCGCCGAAGACAAGGGCCTGACCGGCATCATGATTGGCAAGGAAATGGCTCGGAATCTGGGGCTTTTTCTTTATGATACCATCACGATTATTTCGCCAACGGGTGGGATTGCCACACCGATGGGGGTGGTGCCCCGCATGAAGAAATTTGTCGTGGTCGGGATTTTCGAATCGGGATTTTATGAATACGATTCCACACTGGCCTTTTTGTCTCTGAAAAGTTGCCAGGAATTCCTAGACATGGGCGATACAGTTTCAGGCGTGGATATCGTCGTCCATGATATCTATAAGGCGGATGTCATCGCCCGCAACATTCAGAGTAAGCTGGGCTTTCCCTTCTTTGCGCAAAACTGGATGCAGATGAATAAAAACCTGTTTTCAGCCCTGAAGCTGGAGAAACGTGTCATGTTTATCATTCTAAGCTTGATTGTACTGGTAGCCGCCTTCAACATCATCAGCGCGCTCATCATGATTGTTATGGAAAAGAACAAGGATATCGCTATCTTAAAGTCTATGGGGGCAACCGCTGCCACGATCATGAAGATCTTTATTTATCAGGGACTGATCGTCGGCGTGGTCGGAACATTTTTCGGATGTATCGCCGGCCTCACCATCGCATTGAATTTGCAGAAAATTTCTCTTTTGGTGGAGAAAATTTTTAACTTTAAAATTCTGCCCGGCGATGTGTATTACTTAAGCGAACTTCCCTCGAAAGTGAATTACAGTGACGTGGTCGTTATTGTCATAGGCACGCTCACGATTTGTTTCCTGTCCACCATTTACCCCGCGCTGAGAGCTTCCAAACTGGACCCGGCGGAAGCCTTGAGATACGAATAATATACCGGACACAACTGCTGATATGATATTACTTACAAATTTATCGAAGACTTTTATAAAAGACGGCAACAAAATTGAAGTCTTGCGGAATTTAAATTTGGAGATTAAAAAAGGGGATTCCCTGGCTGTCGTTGGCGTTTCGGGAGCCGGCAAAAGTACGCTCATCCATATCTTGGGCACGCTGGATCATCCGACATCCGGCACACTTTCCATTGCCAGTAAAAATGTTTTTGAGTGGAACGAAAAGAAAATCGCCGCGTTCCGCAATTCGACGATCGGTTTCGTCTTTCAATTAAATAATCTGCTGCCGGAGTTCAGCGCGCTGGAAAACACCATGATGCCGGCCCTCATCAGCGGTATGCCGAAGAAACAGGCCATTGAAAAGGCGAGCCAATTACTCGCGGAAGTCGGGCTGGACCATCGACTGAAACATAAACCGGGCGAACTCTCCGGCGGAGAGCAGCAACGCGTGGCCATCGCCCGTGCTTTGGTGATGGAACCGGAAATTCTGCTGGCGGACGAACCAACAGGAAATCTTGACACGGAAACAGGAAAAAAAATAGAAGACATCCTGGTTAATTTAAATATCATAAAAAAAATAACATTAATTGTTGTCACGCACAACAAACTGCTGGCCGACAGGATGTCCGGCAGAATCGGATTGCGCGACGGGAAGATTTTATGATTTCTAATAAAAACACATTCAAAATAATCTTAACTCTCTTTCTTGTTCTTCTTTGCTTTCTGGCAGAAGCTCAAGCCGAAAACCTCAAGAAAATAAGCATCCTGCCTTTTGACGTTCACGCGAGCGTCGAAGGCGGCACGTTGCAAAAATCCGTTTACAGTCATCTGGAAAAAGAATTCCAGCGGGAAAGGAAAATTGAAGTTGTAGCGGCAGGTGGTTATGCCAAAAGCAGTGTTTTGCTTAGTAAAGACCAAGCCGTCGCAGCCGGGAAGGCCCTGGGGGTGGACTATGTGGTCACAGGCAGCATCACACAGTTCGGCGAGGCACTGAACATCGACGCGCAAATTATCGATATTGCCCGAGAGACGATTTTACCGGCCGTGTCCATGCAGGGCAAGGGATCAGCGGGCTTGGAGGCGTTGGCGGGTGAACTGAAAACGGCAATATTGGACCGCATGGGGCTTTTGGATAAAATTGCACGGATTGATATCACGGGCAACCGTAAAATCGGAGCAGACGCCATCAAACAGCAACTTAAGAGCAAGGCCGGCAACCCTTTGAACGAAGAGGATATCACCGCTGATATTAAAGCCATTTTCAAGATGGGATTATTTGTGGATGTCAGCGCGCAAGTGACGACAGAGCCGCAAGGCAAAGTCATTACTTTCACCATTGCCGAAAAAGGACTGATATCGGAAATCCGGTTGATCGGCAACAAGAAACTGGACAAAGACGACATTTTGGGCGCCATGACCGTCAAGACAAGGCAAAGCCTCAATCAGGAAAAAATTAAAGAAGACATTCAAAAAATCAAAGCGCTTTATGACACCAAAGGGTATTACAATGCGGAAATCAGCGACCGGCTGGAAAAAGACGGCCAAAAAGACATTGTCCTGATTCTGGACATTAAAGAGAATGACCGGGTCTATATCCGTTCCATCACGCTGGAGGGGAATGAATCTTTTTCCACAAAAGAGCTGGTCAAGATGATGACCACGACAGAGCGCACCCTGCTGGGCTTCATTACGGATACGGGCATCCTGCAATCCCAGCAGATCAAACAGGATATTCAAAAATTAACCGCTTTTTATTTCAATAACGGTTTTGTCAACGCCCAGATCGGCGAACCGGCCATCACGCACGACGCCAAAGGCATTTATATCAAGATCATCGTCAAGGAAGGCAAGCGGTTCAAAATCGGTAACGTGGAAATTTCCGGAGATTACCTGGAGAAACCCAGGGTCGATCTATTCGCGCTTTTAAAAACAAAATCGGGGAACTATTACGATCGGGAAGCGATCATGAAAGATATGGAAGCAATCACGCTTGCCGCCAACGATGAAGGCTATGCGCATGCCGACGTGAATCCTAAAATCGCCTCTCGCGAAAAAGAACAACTGGTGGATGTGAACTTCCAAGTGACCAAAGGCAATCTTGTTCATATCGCCCGCATCGGCATTTCCGGCAATACGACCACGCGTGACAAAGTTATCCGGCGGCAGCTGTCCATCGTGGAAGGGGATTTGTATTCCTCAAGCAAGCTGAAAAACAGTTATGCCAGTTTAAATCAGTTGCGTTATTTTGAAGAAGTGGACTTTCAGACGGAAAAGGCGCCGGATAACAAAATGGATGTTAATATCCGCGTCAAAGAAAAAAACACGGGCATGTTCATGATCGGCGCGGGTTACAGTGCCGTTGATCAGGCCGTGATCATGGCACAGGTCGTCCAGCAGAATTTTCTGGGTTACGGACAGACGTTAAGCCTGAAAGCATCGCTCGGCTCCAAGACCAATAATTACGAGCTGTCCTTTACTGAACCCTGGCTTTTTGATTTGCCGCTGTGGTGCAAAGCGGACATCTGGAAATACAAAAAGGAATACGATTCCTATACGCTGGATACACGCGGCACCGGAGTAACCCTGGGCTATCCGCTTTGGTGGAAAATTGTTGGCTATGCCGGCTATAAGCTGAGCATAGACAATATTCAGGACGTCAATCAGTCGACCGCCTCTTCCTATATCAAGGCTCAGGCAGGCGAAAGAATCACCAGCGCTCTAACCTTCACGCTCGCCTACGATACGACCAACGACAACATGTTTCCCAGCAAGGGAGTCAAGACCAGCGTTTCCGTGCAACACGCGGGCACCCCTTTGGGCGGCAACACAAATTTCACAAAATATTCTGGCGCCATTGCCGGTTATTACCCGCTCTTCTGGGATATTGTTATCAGCGCGAAAGGCCGAATCGGCTATCTGCAGAACAATGATGATCGTGACGACAGAATTCCGATTTACGAAAGATATGTTCTGGGCGGCATCAACTCTTTGCGCGGTTTGCGCTACGTCGGCCCGACCAATCCGGGAACCAGTGACGTCATCGGCGGCACCACCATGTTATCCTTCACCGCGGAAGTTGTTTTCCCCCTGATCAAAGACGCGGGCATAAAGGGCGTTTTCTTTTACGACGCAGGCAATACCTGGAACGGCGGGTACTATGTCGATGACTTAAGAATGACTTGTGGCACGGGCATTCGTTGGCAGTCCCCCATCGGACCCTTGCGGCTGGAATACGGCTACGTACTGGATCGCAAGGGATTGAATGACGACTCGATGGGCCGCTTTGAATTCACCATCGGTATGTTCATGTAATAGAGCCAATGAAGACTGTCTTCATTGCTTGATAATAGACTAACCAACCGAGAGGAGATTTTAAAATGAAAAAAAATATTTTTCTGATGGCAGGATTGGTCCTGCTTCTTATGGTCTGGGCAAACACATCCTTTGCCGCAGATCGGATCGGCTTTATCAACATTCAGGAGATTATTCAAAGCTCGAACACCGGCAAAAAAGCAGCCGAAGAATTTAAAAAGCTCGTGGATAAAAAGCAAGTAAACATCAAAGACATGGAAAACGAAGTCAAAAAGATGAAAGACGAACTTGACAAACAAGGCGCCATTCTGACAGCCGGAGCCCGCAGCGATAAGGAAGCCGCCTATCAGAGAAAATTGCGCGATTACCAGATCCTCGTCGATGACACCAACAAGGAGCTCCAGAAACGTGATCAGGAATATTCACAGAAAATAATTCCCGATATACTGAAAGTCGTCCGGGCCATTGCTGAAAAGGAAAAATATGCTCTGATTCTGGATATCAGCACCATGCCGATGCCCTATCATGACAAGGCCAACGATATCAGCAAGAAAGTCATTGAAGACTTCAACAAAGCTCAAAACGTAAAAAAATAACCTTCGTTGAATGAAATGAAAAAAAGTATTCAGGAAATAGCCGCCATGATCGGCGGCGCCGTCCTCGGCGACAATAAGATGGTGATCAGCAATATCCGGCCGATTGACGAAGCAGGCATTGATGATCTGACCTTTATCGCCAATCCGAAATATTATAAAATGCTGGAAACGACGGGCGCGGGGGCCATCCTCGTACCGCCCGGAACCGTCAAACCGGATAAAAATCTGATTGTCGTAGCCGACCCCTATGCGGCCTTCGGGAAACTCCTGGCGGTGTTTTATCCGGTCGATCATGGCCCGATCGGCGTCCATCCTGCTGCTTATATCGAAGAAGGCGCCTGGGTCTCACAGGAGGCGACTGTCTTACCCCGGGCTTTCGTAAGCTCGGGCGCCCGCATCGAAAAAGGCGCAGTTATATACCCCGGCGTGTTTATCGGCCGCAACACATCCGTCGGTGAAAATTCGATCCTTTACGCCAATGTCAGCGTTTATCAAAACTGCATCATTGGCCGCCGCGTGATTCTTCATTCCGGCGTCGTCATCGGCGCGGACGGTTTCGGCTTTGCCGCGCCCGGCGCGAACAACGCCAAAATTCCCCAGGTCGGCATCGTTCAAATTGACGATGACGTGGAGCTTGGCGCCAACACCACCGTTGACCGGGCCACCCTGGGTAAAACCTGGATTCAACGGAACGTGAAAATTGATAATCTTGTTCAGATTGCCCACAATGTCGTCATCGGTGAAAATTCGGCCATTGCCGCCCAGACTGGTATTTCGGGGTCCACCAAAGTAGGGTGCAGCGTCATCATCGGCGGACAGGTCGGCATTGTCGGTCATATTTCCATCGGAGATCATGCCATGATCGGCGCCTCCTCGGGCATTCACAAGGATATCCCCGCAGGCCAGATTGGCGGCGGAAGGCCGTTTCTTCCCTACAAAGAATGGCTGAAAGTAGAATCCAGCAAGGTCAAGCTTCCGGAAATGCGCGCAAAATTGGCACAACTGATCAAACAAGTAGAACAACTTGAAACAAAAATAAATAAACCAGGTGAAGATTAAAATGAAAATTCATCCTACAGCAATTATCGCAACGGACGTCCAGTTGGAAGACGGCGTGGAAATCGGTCCTTATTCGATTATCGGACCTGATGTTAAAATCGGGAAAAATACAATCATCGGTCCACACACGGTAATTGATAATTACACGCAGATTGGCGAAGGCTGTAAAATCTTTCAATTCTGTTCCATCGGAGCGCCTCCCCAGGATCTAAAATTCGGTGGGGAAAAAACAAGCGTAATTATTGGGAACTTTAATACGATCCGGGAATATGTCAGTATCCATCGTGGCACAAGCGCCGATACTGGCATGACCATCATTGGTGATCATAATCTGCTGATGGCCTATGCCCACATTGCTCATAATTGCAAATTAGGCAATAATGTTATCATTGGCAATTCGACGGGGCTGGCCGGACATGTTCATGCTGAAGATTATGCGATTGTCAGCCCGCTGTGCGGTGTTCATCAATTCTGCCGCATCGGCGCACACTGCATCGTTGGTGGTGCATCCGCCGTGGCCAAAGACATTCCGCCTTATACAATGGCCAACGGTAATCGAGCCACGCTATTCGGCCTGAATATGATCGGTCTTCAAAGACGTAATTTTTCAGAAAGCGCCATTGCCGGCCTCAAACAAGCCTATCGCATTATTTTCCGTTCCGATATGCTTTTGGAGGAAGCGCTGGAAAAGGCCCGGACAGAAGTAGCGGACTGCCCCGAAGTACGGCACTTCATCAACTTTATTCAAGAATCAAAAAGAAGCATATGCCGCTAGAGAGAGAAAAATGACAACAGGCAAAAACATCAGAGTGGGCGTGGTCGGTATTGGTCATCTCGGTAGTTATCATTTGCAGAAATACGCCAAAATAGATTCCTGCGAAATCACGGCCGTGTCTGATACGCAGCTTGAACAGGCGCAGAAGGCCGCCGGGCTTTATGCCTGCCCGGCTTTTACGGATCATCGGGGCATGATCGGCTTCGTTGACGCCGTGAGTATTGCCGTCCCGACGGGTTTCCATTACGCTGTCGCCAGAGATTTTCTGGCCGCGGGCGTTGATGTGCTGATTGAAAAACCCATATGTGCGACTCTCGAAGAAGCTGATGAACTCCTCAGACTTACCGAAAAAAACAAACTGATCCTGCAAGTTGGATTTGTGGAACGATTTAATCCGGCCATCATGGCGATTGACTCCGTGATTACGCGGCCGCTGTTCATTGAAGTGCATCGCCTGCACCCCTTCTTTGAACGCGGCACCGACGTGGATGTGATTCTGGATTTAATGATTCACGATCTGGACTTAATCCTGAAATTCGTCAACGCGCCGCTCGCCAGTGTGGAAGCGGTGGGGGTTCCCATTCTTTCGGACAAAATCGACATCTCCAATGTCCGTCTATCGTTTACCACCGGCTGTATCGCCAACATCACCGCCAGCCGCATCAGTGCCAAGACCATGCAGAAAATCCGTTTTTTCGGCTCGGAAGGCTATCACTCCGTGGACTGTCAAAAAAGGGAAGTTCTGTCGCTCAGTAAAATCGTCAACGGAGACGGCAAGCAGCAAATCGTTCAAAACCATATTAATGTGGGCAGCCACGATCCTCTGGAGGAAGAAGTCCGCTCATTCGTCAACGCCGTTCTGACCCGTTCCAAACCGGTGGTATCCGGCGAGGATGGCCGAAAGGCTTTGGCGCTGGCCGTAGAAATTCTTCAAAAAATGAAAACGCATGAGGACATTCAATTATGATCCCGATGGTTGATTTAAAAAGACAATACGCCCGGCTGAAAAACGAAATCGACCAAGCCGTGGGGCAGGCACTGGAACAGACGCAATTCATTCTGGGACCGAACGTCTCTGCACTGGAGGCGGAAATCGCCGCCTACCACGGTCTGCCTTATGCCGTAGGATGCGCCAACGGCACGGACGCGCTGCTTCTGGCCCTGCGCGCCTGCGGAATCGGTCCAGGCGACGAAGTCATCACCACGCCCTTCACCTTCATCGCCACCGCGGAAGTGGTCGCACTCGTGGGCGCCAAACCGGTTTTTGTCGATATTTGCCCGGACACCTTTAACATTGATCCCGGCAAGATCGCCGCTAAAATTACCCCCCGGACTAAAGCCGTCATTCCCGTCCATTTATTCGGCCATCCCGCCGATATGGACCCGATTATGGACATCGCGGGGAAACATCATCTGAAAGTCATTGAAGACTGCGCGCAGGCTTTCGGCGCAACGCATCAGGGGCAAACCGTCGGCACCATGGGCGACGTCGGCTGTTTCAGTTTTTTCCCCAGCAAAAATCTCGGTTGTTACGGCGACGGCGGCATCGTGATTACGCGTGACGGAGAAATCGCCTCAAAAATTAAAATGCTCCGCAACCACGGCAGTGCGGTACGGTATTACCATTCCGAAGTCGGTTACAACAGCCGGCTCGATGAAATCCAGGCCGCCATTCTCCGCGTCAAGCTACCCCAAATCGACGCGGCCAATAACGCCCGCCGCGGAAATGCCGCCGCCTATTGCCAGGCCATGGCCGGAAAAGATATCGTGCTACCCTCGGAACGTCCCGGCTGCAAACATGTGTATCATCAATTTACCATCCGCTCCAAAAACCGCCAGGCCATTGCCGACGCGCTTCAAAGCGCGGGGAGTGCCTCCGCCGTTTACTACCCGGTCCCCCTGCATCAGCAGGACGTTTTTCTCAAAATGTATGACCTGAAAGAAAGTCTGAGCGTCAGTGAAACCTGCGCCCATGAAGTTCTTTCACTGCCGATGTTTCCGGAACTGACCCTGGAAGAAATCAGGCTGATAACCGATGTGGTCAATAATGTCCGTTGAAAAAAGCAATATAAAGATAAACGTGGCCGCAGCAAGCGGGCACGCTCCGAAGGTGATGATCGTCGCCGGAGAGGCCTCCGGCGATCTGCATGGCTCCTTTCTGGTCCGGGAAATGCTCGCCATTAATCCATCTTTACACTTCTACGGCATCGGCGGCAACAAAATGAAAGAAGCGGGCGTGAAGCTTTTGGCTTTCGCAGCGGATATTGCCGTGGTCGGTGTTACGGAAGTATTTTCGAAAATCGGCACGTTTATTAAAATCAACGCCAAAATAAGAAAATCCATGGACCAGTTAAGACCGAATCTGGTTATTCTAATTGATTTTCCCGATTTCAACCTGAATATCGTGGCCCGGGCCGCCCGAAAAAGAAATATTAAAATTTTTTACTATATCAGTCCGCAGGTTTGGGCCTGGCGCGGAGGACGAGTCGAGCAAATTAAAAGGCTGGTCGACAAGATGGCCGTTATTCTGCCGTTTGAAGTCGATTTTTACGCCGCATGCGGATTCGCTGTCCATTACGTAGGCCATCCCCTACGGGATACGGTGAAAACCTCATTTACCAAATCTCAGGCCAGGCTTCATTTCGGTCTTTCCGAAAAGCAAACGACCATTGGCCTGGTACCGGGCAGCCGGACGGCGGAAATCACCAGGCTTTTGCCGGAAATGATGCAGGCGGCGCAAATCATTTCCAAAAAGATACCGGATGCGCAATACATCCTGCCCCTGGCGGACACGCTGGAAGAAAAAATCGCCGCCGGGATCATTGCCTCTTCCGGTCTGAGCGTCAAAATTGTCTCGGGACGCACGTATGACGTTCTTGCCTGCTGTGATCTGGCTATTGTGACGTCCGGAACGGCAACACTGGAAACCGGCCTGATGGGCGTGCCCATGATTATCATCTACAAGCTGTCGCCTTTTTCGGCGGCAATCGGCAGAATGATCATCAAGCCGCAGCATATCGGCCTGGTCAACATCATTGCCGGCAAAATCGTCGCCCCGGAATTGCTTCAACAGGACGCCAACGGCCCGCGTATCGCATCCGAGGCTCTGGCTATTTTATTAAACAATGAAAAAAAACAGGAAATTATCACCGAGCTTCAGAACATCCGCGCCAAATTGGGCGAACCCGGCGCCGCCAGAAGAGCTGCGCAAATTGCCTGCGATATGATATAGGATCAACTATGGAAACTTTTAAAAGATTGTTATTCATGGCCAAGCAATATTATGTGCGCTTTATCTTTGCCGCGCTTTGCATGATCATTGCCGGAGGTTTGCAATCCGCTCTGCCGCTGATTTCCAAACCGGCCATTGACGAAATATTTGTCAGTAAAAATATTGCGACCTTAAAATGGATCCCCTTTGCCATTGTCGGCATCTTTCTATTTAAAGGATTGTGCAACTATGGACAGTCCATTTTAATGAGTTCTATCGGCTTGCGCATCGTTACCAATTTGCGCAATAAACTTTACGAAAAAATTCAGAACCAATCTTTATCTTTTTTTGCCGAACATCCCACTGGATTGCTGATGTCGCGGATCACCAATGACGTTCAATCCGTTCAGACCGCGTCATCGGAGGCTATAACAGCATTAATCAAAGACAGCTTTATGCTGCTGTCATTGGTGGGGGTTATTTTCTACACGGACTGGAAACTGGCGCTGATTGCCATGATTGTTTTCCCTCTGGCCATCTATCCCATTTCCCTGTTTGGCAGAAAAATGCGCAAGGTGACAACGTCCACGCAAATCACCATGGGAACCTTGAGCTCCCTTTTACAGGAAACCATTTCCGGAACACGCATCGTCAAAGCCTTTTGCATGGAAAAATATGAAAATGAGAGATTCGCCGCGGAAAATGAAAGGCTGTTTAAATATAACATGAAAGCCGTTTCCGTAAACGCCATTTCCAGCCCCCTCATGGATTTTCTGGGCGGATTGGGGATTGCCGCCGTCATTTTTTATGGCGGATTCAACGTCGTGCAGGGCCATTCCACGCCCGGCACTTTTTTCTCTTTTATTGCCGCGCTGCTGATGCTCTACGAGCCGGTTAAACGGCTGACCAATATCAATAACACCATCAATCAGGGCATTGCCGGCGCCGACCGTATTTTTAATATCATCGACCGCATACCTGATATTGAAGATAAACCGAATGCCATTGTGCTGCCCTCTGTTATCCAAGGCGTCGAGATTGAAAATGCGACGTTTTGCTATGAAACAACGCCGGTGCTGAAGAATATTAATCTCTCGATCAAGGCGGGTGAAGTTGTCGCGTTTGTCGGCATGAGCGGCGGCGGCAAAACATCGCTGGTGAATCTGATTCCCCGTTTTTACGATGCCTCCGCCGGACGCGTCCTGATCGACGGTTATGATATCCGCGACGTCACACTGCAATCATTGCGCGGCCAGATCGCCATCGTTACGCAGCAGACCATTCTTTTTAATGATACCGTTAAAAACAACATCGCCTACGGCGATATCCAAAGAACAGAGGAAGACATCTTGAACGCCGCCCGTGCGGCCAACGCTCATGACTTCATCACCCGGCTGCCCAAGGGATACGAATCCAATATCGGAGAACTGGGCACCAAGCTGTCCGGCGGTGAAAAGCAACGCATCTCCATCGCGCGGGCATTGCTCAAAGACGCGCCTATTCTGATTCTGGACGAAGCAACATCGTCGCTGGATACGGAAGCCGAAATCGAAGTGCAGGACGCGCTCGACAACCTGATGAAAGGGCGCACCACGTTGGTCATCGCGCATCGGCTTTCCACCATCCGCAATGCCGACCGAATCATTGCCCTGGTTAATGGGGAGATCGTGGAAGAAGGCAATCACGAAGCCCTGATGGCTAAAAAAGGCGAATATTATCGCTTGTATAATTTGCAGTTCAAAGATGAAGGAAACAGCAATGATCGATTGGCAAAGGATCTGGAATGATAACGATTCGATACGCCGCATCAGTCCGACAAGGGTAATCCTATTGCTCTTCTCGCTGCTCTATCGGCTGATCATTCATTGGCGTAACCGGCTCTACGATCGACAGACTCTGAAGCCTGTCAAACTTTCCTGCCCGGTCATCAGCGTCGGCAATATCACCGTCGGCGGTACGGGGAAAACACCCTGTGTCATCATGCTTGCAAAAATACTTCAGCGGCACGGTTTGAAGCCGGCGATTATCAGTCGCGGTTACGGCGCCATAAGCGCCCAACCCGTCAACATCGTTTCCGATGGGAAAAGCATTCTGCTCAAAGCGGATATCGCCGGTGACGAGCCGCTACTTATCGCCCGGTCACTGCCGGATATTCCGGTCGTCACAGGAGCCAAACGCCGCCTGACCGGACCGGCGGCCATCGACCGATTCGGCGCGAATGTACTGATCTGTGACGACGCATTCCAGCACCGTCAAATCTTCCGGGATATCGATATTGTTCTGCTAGACGCCGAAAAGCCGCTGGGCAACGGTCATCTTCTACCGGCGGGCGAGCTTCGCGAACCCATTGGCAGCCTCGAACGCGCCAGTTGTTTTATTCTGACCCGCATGAATGAGACGCATCCTGTAAACCAGGATATCGCCAGCATCGCATGCACATCAAATATACCCATTTTCCACGCGGTTCATCAGTTCAAGGAAATGATCAAATCGGATGGGAGCACCTGGCCACGAGGCGAACTTCGAGGTAAGATAGTTTGCGCTTTTTGCGGCATTGCCAAACCGGATTCCTTTAAAAAACTATTGCTCGAAGCAGAGGCGAAAATCGTTTTATTTGACCCCTTCCCCGATCATTATGATTTCAGCCTTTATGATTTACAGGAATTAAAAAACAAATTTCTCAGCCTGCGCGCCGATTATCTGGTGACCACGGAAAAGGACGCCATGCGCCTCCAGAATCATCCCGAATTTTTAAAAATGCTTTGCATCTTACGCATGGAAATGGAAATAAAACCTTCAGCACAGTCATTCGATAATTTTATAGTAGAGTGGTTGGGCGCAGCCGCTCAGCGTAGATAGTTATGATGATATTAAGCCGAATAATTAGATGAAGATAAAAATTGCCAAAATCATATCTCGTATCATACCACTGCCTGCCCGACGCGCTCTTGCCGTTGGTCTGGCCAAGCTATTTTATAATCTATCCCTCAAGCATCGACTGATCGCCGTTCATAATCTGACGCGCGCGTTTCCCGAAAAATCTTTGCCGGAAATTTTAAAAATCGCCAAATCTTCCTACGCCAGCTTTGCCTTGATCCTGGCGGAATTTTCCGATATTTACTATTTTAATAAAAGCAATTTGCACAAATGGATTCATATTAAAGGCCTGAATAATTATACCGAGGCCTGCCGAAAAGGAAAAGGAGTTCTCCTTTTCAGCGCGCACTTCGGCAACTGGGAAATCGGCAATGCTGCTCTGGCGATAACGACAAAACCATTTATCTTTGTTTACCGTATTCTGGACAGCCCATTTCTGGAAGAGGCGATCACTTATGTCCGTGCATCCCATGGGAATACTTCACTGGATAAGGAAAATGCCATGAGACCGATGATGCGCCACCTGAAAAATGGAACAACTATCAATCTTCTGATTGACCAGAACGTGGCTGTGTACGATGGAATTTTTATTAATTTCTTTAATCGTCCGGCCTGCACAACATCCGGTCTTGCCCTGCTGGCTTTGCATACCGGAGCGCCGGTATTGCCTGTTTTCACCACCCGATTGCCGGATGGTAAGTACGTATTGGAGATTTTCCCTGAAGTTGATATCATCCATTCCGGCAACCGGAACGCTGACGTATTGAGCAATACACAGCATTTTACGAAAATTATTGAAGATCACATCCGCAAGTATCCGGAACAATGGTTCTGGGTGCATCAGCGCTGGAAGACAAAGCTCTGCCAGGCCAGGAGGAATTCGTGAAGAGTATCTCGCCGGGGTTCACGATTCACGAGATACGAGATACTGGATGCGAAATACGAGGAAAAAGCCTTGATACTGGAAGCAAAAAACAAACTACCGCAGGCAGGTCTTAACAAAATATTGATTCGCGGCACCAACTGGGTCGGTGACGCCGTGATGACGCTGCCTGCCGTTGCCTCTGTGCGAGCGGCCTATCCGCGCACACATCTGGCCATTTTGGCCAAGCCGCCAATTGACGATATTTATAAAATGTTTTCAGCTGCGGATGAAATTATCCCTTATGAAAATAAATACGATAATCCCGTGGGTGTCTTTCAACTGGCCTGGCGGCTGCGCCTTAAAAAATTCGACGCGGCCATTCTTCTGCAAAACGCCGTAGAAGCGGCCATCATGACATTGGCGGCAGGTATTCCCCTGCGTGCAGGATTTAACACCGACGGCCGCGGTATTTTGCTTACGCATGGTATCCATCGCACCGGCGATATCCTGAAAGTTCATCAGATCAATTATTATCTGGAAATGGTCAAAGCCCTGGGCTGCGTGGATATTGACCGCACCATGCATCTGGAAACGCATATATCACCCGCGACCGCCAGGGACATCATCAAGCAATGCGTACCCGGAAACGGCGAGCGGGTGATCGGTATTGCGCCCGGCGCCACCTACGGCCCGGCCAAGCGCTGGATGCCGGAAAGATTCGCGGCGGCGGCCGATCGTTTAAGCGCCGATCTGGATGCGCGGGTTGTGCTTTTCGGCGGAAAGAGTGACTGGGACACTGCCGAACAGGTGCGAAAAAATGCGCGAGCGGATATGATCAATATCGCCGGAAAAACAACATTACAGGAAGCGGTTTATTGTATTTCCCAATGCCGGTTATTTATCAGCAATGATTCGGGCCTCATGCATGTGGCCGGCGCTCTGAACATTCCCACGGTCGCCATTTTCGGCTCGACCAATCCCGTCACCACATCACCCGCGGGAGAGAAAACCATTCTGGTGCATAAACCCGTATCGTGCAGCCCCTGCCTGAAAAAGACCTGCCCGACGGATTTCCGCTGCATGACTCTGATCACGGTTGACGATGTCATCGCGGCGGCCAATACATTATTATTAAGGAAAAGTTGACACGCTATGAACAAGAACACCGCCATATTTCTGGATCGCGACGGAACCATTAACGACGAAGTCGGCTATCTCGACCATGAGAACAAACTGCAGATCATTCCTGCCGCTTTCGAAGCCATTCGCCTGATTAACGAAAGCGGCATGAAAGCAGTGGTCATCACCAATCAGGCCGGTGTCGCCAGAGGATTCTTCACGGAAGAATTTGTCCGTAAAATAAACGGACATATTCAGAGCGCGCTTCTGGAGCAGGGCGCTCTGATCGATCGGTTTTATTTCTGTCCGCATCACCCGACAGAAGGAAATGATCCTTATCGCAGAATTTGTAACTGCCGAAAACCAGAACCGGGAATGCTCCAACAGGCGGCGGCGGATCTGGACATTGACCTTGCCCGGTCCTATCTCATCGGAGACCGCCTGCGGGACATTGAGACGGCTCACCGGGCCGGCACCAGGGGCATCCTGGTCATGACGGGATACGGGCAGGATTTGATGCAGGAGGTCGGGCCGGACCGGGCCAATGAATTGAATCAACCCGATTATGTCGCCAGAGATATTCTGGAGGCGGTTCACTGGATATTGAAGGATCGAACGTGAATATTCTGATAGTCAAACTAAGCGCTATCGGCGACGTGATTCACACCTTGCCTTCGCTTGCGGCATTGCGCCGTTTGTATCCCGATGCGCATATCACCTGGGTAGTGGAAGAAGCGGCGGCGGATCTCGTTCTGCATCATCCGTATCTGGATCAGGTTTTGATTTTCCGGCGCAAAAGCTGGATAAAAGAAATTAAAGCGGGTCAGTTTCCTGCGGCATGGCGCGACGCGCTCTCTTTTCTGGCCGCACTGAAGAGTCGCCGGTATGATCTCGTCATCGATTTTCACGGCCTGTTCAAAAGTTCGATAATCGTTTTTTTGAGCCAGGGCAAAAGAAAACTGGGCTATGATTCCTGGCAGGAACTAAGCGGCTTGTTTCTCAATGAAAAAATTCCGGAAAACATGGACAAGCACGCGGTGGACCGCTACCTGGATTTTCCACGCCATCTGGGCGCGGTAGTCAAACAGGCCGAATTTATTTTGCCCATCAATCCGGAAGCGGAGGACAAGGCTAAGGCGCTGCTGGCATCTCATGGTCTGGAGAAAAAACAATACATTGCCGTCAGTCCCGTTGCCCTGTGGGATACCAAATTGTGGGACGACCGGAAATTCGCCAAGCTTGCGGATGCCATCTCACAGCGTTTGAAGATTCCCGTTGTTTTCACCGGCCAGGACAAAGAATCCCTTGACAAAATCACATCGCTCATGATCACAAAGCGGATCAACATAGGTGGACAAACGACGCTTCCGGAATTGGCCTGCATCTATAAAGATGCATTGACTGTTATTACGACCGATTCCGGCCCCATGCATCTGGCGGCGGCCGTCGGCGTTCCTGTGATCGCTCTTTTCGGGCCAACCGATCCGGCCAGAACCGGTCCTTATGGAGCAGGCCACACGATTATTCGAGCAGGCCTTTCGTGCAGTCCGTGCCTGTTAAAAAAATGTTCAACTAAAAAATGCATGGAAGAAATAATGCCCGGCATGGTCTCTGAAGCAGTAGAAAGATTGGTGGGAATAGCTCGTAGCTCATAGTGAATTGATGTTTAAGGTTTTAGGTGTTATGTTTTACGTGTCAGGTAGCATTATCGTCATTCCGGGCAAGCGAAGCGCGACCCGGAATCCAGGAATATAAAATGATGAATCAATCAAAGAGCCGGCAGCCGCAAGCGGCAGAAAACAGATTTTACTTAAAACGTAAAACGTTGAGCTATTCTTCCATCCACCATCCACTATCAGCTATCAGCTATCACCTATCCAACATCCCCCTTGCCCTGCTCCTCGCCGTGCTGCTCTTCATCCTGCATTTTCCGCTGCCGGCCAACGCGGCCTCATCGACAAACGTTTCCCTGGATCGCGATCTTTACCGCGACATGGAATTCTGGGCGGCGGAAGGCCTTGTCGGAAGCCAGTTGTATTCCATCAAACCCTTTGCCGGAAGTGAAGTCGGCAGGCAACTTATTGAGGCGCTGGATAAATGTTATGCTCAGAAAACGCCGTCCGCAACATGCAGGGATATTCAAACGCGATACAGAAAACTTTTTAATGCGGAAATCACCGAGGCGCGATCCCCCGAAAACATCAGCAACCTGTTTATCAAACCCGTGGAAGCCTTTTCCGTTTCCTACAGCTATCTGAAAGGCCCTTTTTCCACTTTTAACAATGAGGGCATTCAATACGGCGAAGGCCACAACGCACTGCTCCAATTTCAATCGCAAGCCAGAGTCGGGCGCGTATTTTCTTTTTTTGTACAGCCTGCCTTCATCTATAATCAGCATTTCGGCACTGACGAAGACGGCAGCCGGACCGACGTGCGCCTGCATAAGGGTTATGCAAAGCTGACGATCTTCAACGTTGAATTGCAGGCAGGCAGGGACTCTCTGTGGTGGGGACCGGGTTATCACGGCGCACTGCTCATGTCCAACAACGCCCATCCCTTTGACATGATCAAATTATCCAATCCGGAACCGATCCTTCTGCCGTGGCTTTTTTCTTACCTGGGACCGGTGCAATTCAACCTGATTTTTTCACAGCTGAACGACGAAAGAAAAGGCCAGGAGTTGGCCAATCCTTTTCTATATGGCATGCGGCTGGGCCTTAAACCGCATCCATATCTGGAATTGGGTGCATCCCATCTGGTTGTGTTTGGCGGCCCGGGGCGGCGCAACCTGAGTCTCAGCGAGATCAACCAGATTCTCTTCGGCAATACCGATAGAGATCGAGAGAAAACGGAAAGCAACCAGGAATTTGCTGCTGATATGGCCCTGACCCTACCCAACCTTAAGAAATATATTTTTGTGGCTGACGGTATCAAGCTTTACGGTGAAATCGGCGCGGAGGATAACGGGTATCCCCCGACCAGCCGTGCATGGCTGGCAGGCCTGGCCATCTTTAAGCCATTCGGGCTGGACAAAGCCGCCCTTCGCGGGGAGTATGCGACTACGGTTTTAGGGCCTTACAACGGACCGGACTCCTGGTATCGGCATGGAGCATATCCCATGCGTTATGAGGGTCGTATCTTCGGGCATCACATGGGCACGGAGGCTGAAGATTATTTCGTCGAGTGGTCACAAAGTTTTGATAAATTATACTACAAACTGAGTTTTGACCAGGAAAGAAACGGCTTTAAAACAAAACTTTATACGCAGTCTAAAAATCAGTATCTGGGAGAATTGGGTTACCGGGTCAATGATAACGTAAACATCTCGCTGCGGTACGCTTATGAAGCAATCAACAACCTCGGCAATGTCCAAGATGAGCGCCAGGCGAATCACTTTCTAATTTTGGAGACCGCCATTTATTTTTAGTCCATTCCATTTCCAGGACAGGGTTTGGATTAGATCAGGCGGCTTATCCTTTATACTTTCACTTTGATCCTCATTCTGCTCTGTATAGTTTGTTGGCCTCCATGTAACCGATAACGTTGTCCGGCACCAAGTATCTGATGGATTGGCCTAGGTGAATCCTTTCCCGAATATCTGAGGATGAAATATCCAAAAAGGTTGTCTTGCGGAAAAAAACAGAGCCGCCTTGCGGGTCTTTAAAAATTTCGTTTTGCTGATCATAAACAAAACGCGCGGCGATATCGGGCGGCAGGATATGAACCAGACCCTTATTTTCGTAGCCCGGTCTGGTCATCACCGCAAAGTGGCAAAGCGATAAAAGCTTTTCCCATTTATACCAGGTGGTGATCACGTCAAATGCATCCTGGCCGGTAATGAAATATAATTCTAAACTTTTATCATGGGTATCTAAAAAATATTGGACGGTATCCATCGAATAGGATTTCCCCGGCCGCAGGTTTTCCACATCCGAAAAATAAAATTGATCATTACCTTCGATGGCCAGGCGTATCATTTGCGAACGATGTTTAAAGGGCGTAATCACGCACGCCGTCTTATGCGGCGGCAGGGCTGCGGGAATAAAGATCACTCGATCCAGATTTAGAAGCGTGATCAGTTCCTGGGCGGCGCGCAGGTGACCGAAATGAACCGGGTCAAATGTCCCGCCGAAAAGTCCCCATTTCATGCGCGGACCTGGCCGTCGCCGTAAATGATAAACTTGGACGTGGTAAGTTCTTCCAGTCCCATCGGCCCGAACGCATGCAGCTTGGTGGTCGAAATGCCGATTTCCGCGCCCAATCCCAGCTCAAAGCCGTCACTGAAGCGTGTGGAAGCGTTCACCAGCACCGTTGAAGAATTGACTTCATTCAGAAACCGCTGCGAGTTGGCATAATCTTTGGTAATAATGGATTCCGTATGCAGCGATCCGTATTTTTCAATATGCGCGATGGCTTCGTCGATAGATGGCACAACCCTCACGGCCAGAATCAAGTCCAGGTATTCCGCGTACCAGTCTTCTTCGGTTGCCACGTCGATATTTTTCAGGATCTTCCTTGTTTTTTCGCAGCCCCTGAGCAGGACGCCTGCTTTTTGCAGCCTTTCTGCGGCCTTCGGCAAAAACGCGGGGGCAATGTCCGAATGCACCAGCAAGGTTTCCAGCGCGTTGCAGACACCGGGACGCTGCACTTTGGCATTGGCGCAGATATTCACGGCCATGTCCATGTCTGCTCCCGCATCCACAAAGATATGACAGACGCCTTTGTAATGTTTAATGACAGGAATCTTGGACTGGGCGACAACGGCACGGATCAGTTCTTCACCGCCGCGCGGAATAATCAAATCAATATGCTCGTCGAGTTGCAACATCGTCGAGACAGCCTCGCGATCGGTAAACGGAATGACCTGAATAGCCTTGTCCGGCAGAGGGCTCTCCCGCAAAACATCCTCTAAAACAGACGCAATAGCCAGGTTGGAGTGAATAGCTTCTGAACCGCCGCGTAAGATGACCGCGTTGCCCGATTTGAGACACAGGGCGGAAGCGTCTACCGTGACATTGGGTCGCGATTCATAGATAATGCCGATCACCCCCAGGGGGATACGCATGCGACCAACTAAAAGGCCGTTGGGACGGCGCCACATAGACGTCACCTTTCCTACCGGATCAGGCAGCGCCGCAACTTCGCGCAGCCCCTGCGCCATAGCCTCAATGGTGGCATCTTTGACCATCAGCCGGTCGATCATGGCTGCGGAAAGGCCCTTTTCTCGGGCGCCGGTCACATCCCGGCTATTTTCGGACAGGATAAAATCACGATGGCCGATGAGCTCATCGGCCATTCGTAAAAGCGCGGCATTTTTTGCGTTGGCGGAGACATGGGAAAGGGGGCGTGATGCCGTAAGCGCATCGTCGGCTATTTTTTTTACGGTGCCTTGGATATCCATTCTGCTTCCCCTGCTTGAATCTTTTAAAATAACTTGCAATTTCTGTAATTATTGATAAAAACCGCATCACCTTTAAATAAAGAGGACCGCTTGGGGGAAATTAATCGTATTGACATTTATTCGTCCAGCGGTATTGGTTACATTTACAAGACAAAAGGATACGTGTCAAGGTCTTTACCCGGATGAATTTTTATGAGCCGATTACGCATCAAAGCCGGAAAAAAAGCTTACGAAATCATTAAAGACGGTGGATTTAATTTTGACGCCGTTTCCGCTTATTATGGAGCGGCGGTAGGGCCGCGCTGGCTTGTCGCCAGCGGATTTGATCTGACGCTTCTGACGCAAAATCTTCTGGGACGATCCAGATCCGTGCATCTCATCGGATCGTCAGCCGGCGCCTGGCGTTTTGCCGCATGGCTGCAGCCGCAGGCCGTCGACTGTTACCGGAAATTCATTCACGCCTATATCACAGTCGGCTATACCCGAAAAGATACGCCGGCGACCATTCTGGAAAAATTTTCTCACATCATGAACGCCTATATCGAGGATGACGCCCTGCCCTTTGCCCTGGCCAACAAGCGGTATCGCTTGTCCGTGATCACGGCCCGCGCGCGAGGCTTGGTCGCTTCCGAAACATACTTGTTGCAGAAAAGCGCTCTGGCCGCCTGTTACGTGCTGAATTTCTTTAGCCGGAATAATCTTTACCATTTCGCCGACAGGGTTGTTTTCTACGACGGCTCCAAACCGCCCCCTTTTTGTTTTCAACCGCAATTCCAGGGCAAGTATGTGCGGATAACTGAATCAAATTTCAAATACGCGGTGATGGCCTCCGGCGCGATTCCGCTTATCGTTGCCGGAGTAAAGAATATTTTCGGCGCGCCCCGCGGTGTTTATCGCGACGGCGGCTTGATCGATTATCACCTGTCGCATCAGTTTGCCGCAAAAGAAAATGAATTGGTCCTTTTTTTCCATCACCAGGAAAGAATTGTTCCCGGCTGGCTGGATAAGAAAAATAAACGGCGCATACCGGATGATCAAACATTGAATAACGTTGTGATGGTTTTTCCATCGCAGAGTTTCATCGACCGGCTGCCATCGGGCAAAGTCCCGGATCGGGATGACTTTCTGACGTATATTGACAAGGGCGCTGAAAGGATTGCACACTGGAATAAAGCCGTGGAATTATCCGCGCCGCTGGGCGAGGACTTTTTGGACCTGGTGGAAAGCGGAAAGATTAGGGAAGTAGTAGAGAAGTTTTAAGATTTAAGTATTAAGAAAAAAGCTTGCGCGAAGCGCCTCAATTGTACCTAACCCTTAAATCTTAAAGCTTAAAACTTTTGGTTAAAAAATGATTATTCAAGAACTTCTGGATATTTATACCTCCTGCACCCTTTGTCCGCGCGCCTGCCGGGTTGACCGGACAAAAGGTGAGTTGGGCCATTGCCGTCTTCCCGCTGGAATTTTCATGGACTGCTCACTGGCCCATCACGGAGAGGAACCACCTCTTTCGGGAACACGCGGTGCCGGGACAATTTTTCTTTCTTCATGCAACCTGAGATGCATCTATTGCCAGAACTATCAAATTTCCCACAGCGAGCAGGGACGGGAGCTGACCGTTTTGCAACTGGCCCACGTCATGCTCGATCTGCAAAAAAGCGGCTGTCACAATGTCGAACCAGTAACACCGACGCCCCAGATGCCTCTGGTGATGGAGGCTCTGTGCATGGCGCGTGCTCAAGGCCTCACTGTTCCCTTTGTTTACAATTGCGGCGGTTATGAAAATCCCGACGTCATCCGTTTCCTGGACGGCATGGTGGATATTTATCTGCCGGATTTTAAATATGGTCTGGGTGATGACGGCATCTTGTTTTCTGGCGTGCCGGACTATCCGCAATTTGCTATGGAATCCATCCGGGAAATGGTCCGACAGGTCGGCGATGACCTGAATGTGGAAGAAGGTATCGCCACGCGAGGGATCATCATCCGTCATCTGGTTTTACCCGGAAGGCTGGAAAATTCCCGGGAAGCCCTGAGGATTTTGAAAAATGAAATATCAACAAGCGTTCCGATCAGCATCATGTCGCAATACACACCCACCGAACAGATAAAATTCCACCCGCAGCTGGGGCACAGAATCACCAGCATTGAATATTCTCAGATACTGGATTATGCCCTGGAACTGGGTTTTGATAACTTTTTCGTACAGGACGTCAATGATAACGCGCTGACACCGGATTTTAATCGTGAAAAACCCTTTGATTTATGACGGTGACATGATGCAAAATGACTTGCGGAAAATTTACGACCGTTTTGCCGAAACATACGAAAAAAATCGCGGCTCATTTGACATGACGGAGGTCATCGCCGATTTCTCTAAAAGATTGCCTTATAAGACAGGTCGCCTGCTTGACCTGGGCTGCGGCGCGGGAGAACCCTTTCCCGCCTATTTTATCGGTCAGGGCTGGCAGGTCACAGGCGTTGATTTTTCACAAAAAATGCTGGATCTGGCCCATCGCTATCAACCGGACATGAAAACGATCTTCGCCGATATGGGCGAAGTGGATTTTCCCGATGCACAGTTTGACGCTGTCACGGCCATTTATTGTCTTTTTCATATTGAATACCAAAAACATGAGGAAATTTTCCTGAAAATCTACCGATGGCTTGCGCCTGGCGGTCACTCTCTTTTCACCTATGCCACACAGGAATATACGGGTGCTGAAGTTTTTAACGGCACTAAGGAATTTATGGGGGAACAGTTATTTTACAGTCACACAACACCGGACAATCTGTTCGCAACTTTAAAATCCACCGGTTTTACGATTGAATCCGCCCAATACCGCCAAATCGGCGGCGAAACTTTTCTGTGGGTGACAATTGCCAAACCGGGATAATCAGGTCGTTTTAAATTGATTTTCCCTTGTGGCCGGAGAATATCTCCGACTTCGGCGATGCCGTGATTGCATCTATTTGCAAAAACATCAAAGGGTCGATTGTCGTCACATTTGACCCGAAATTTATGGAGCGTCTTAAGTCACCGAAGTTGAACTTTCAAATATTCTAAAAAAAGAACGAAGATAATACCTGAATCTTGCACATCAAAACAAAAAAATCAAATGAACCATCTGGGATACCTGTTGTATAAAGGGATACGCGAATAACCCAATACCCAACAGGAGGTACCCAGATGGTAAAAAAGCACGAGAAAGATAGCAGGAA
>JANYAF010000084.1 GCA_025355175.1 Deltaproteobacteria bacterium
CCACCGTCATAACGGACAGGATTACCCAGAAGACATGAACTGATGCCGATTTTTATTTTTTCCATGGCTTTTCCTCCCTGCCTATGGAATGTAGCAGTGGATAAATTTTATGTCAATAAATCAAACATATTATATCGAAAAAAGCCTACCCGCGAGACACAAAGTTTGTCCGGTTGGGCAAAAAAACTTCACAAAAATCATCCGATCGTGTAGGACTAGACCATATAAAAAACTGCGATTTATTAAATCACCTTTAACGCTACAGGATCGTTGTGCAGAATATCATATTGAATGACACGCTAAGCTTCTTTTATTACATCGTGCTTTTCGCGATTTATTGCTTCATGGGATGGGTGCTGGAGGTTATTTACCGGTCCATCACCCAGCGGAAGTTTGTCAATGCGGGATTCCTGTTTGGTCCTTTCATTCCCATTTATGGCCTGGGCGCTTTTGTGATCATTGTCATGCAGCATGTTTTTCAAGGCTGGCATCTTGTGCCGCAATTTATTATTTTTGGTCTGACCCTCACCTTCATGGAATACATGATTGGGTTTCTTTCCGAAAAGATATTTAAACTGACGCTCTGGGACTACTCGGAAGAGAAGTTCAATCTTCATGGCCACGTCTGTCTGCACTTTTCAATCATCTGGACATTGCTGGCATTGACCTTCGTAACCTTTGTTCATCCGGAAGTATTTCGACGTGTGGTGTTGCTGAATGAAGGCTTTGCCAAAACTGCGGCGATCGCTTTCATGGTCTATTTCTGGATCGACTATATTTTTTCCGTGATGTCCCTTGCCGCTTTCCGGAGGGGCGTTGCTTACCTTTATGAGGAATACTTCAACTTAAGCAGTACCGAAATTGAAAATAATTTAAAATCATTTCAGCGGTTGCGCGAAGCTTTCCCTGACCTGAATAAGTATATTTATCAAAACATCAATAAGAAAATCAGAACCAGACTGAATTCTTTTTTAAAATCCATTCAGGATAAAATCATTCTGGAAATGGCGGGCAGGACACCGTTTGAAGAAGAATACTACGAAACCGTGCGGGATATTCTCCAACATGAAGAGTTTTTAAAACTCAAAGATTATTTTCATCATAATTCTTCCATTTACGCCCATGTTCACGACGTGGCCTATTTTTCCTATCGGATATGTAAATATTTTAAAATGGATTACCGCTCCGCGGCTCGCGGCGCGTTGTTACATGATTTCTTTCTGTATGACTGGCGCAATCATGATGTGCCGGATCTGCCCCGGAAAAAATTTCATGGGCTGGCGCATCCGACGATAGCCGTGGCCAACGCCAAAAAACATTTCTCGATCAATGACATTGAAGAGGATGTTATAAAAAAGCATATGTGGCCGCTGACGATTATACCGCCGAAATACAAAGAATCCTATATCGTTTCGTTTGCCGATAAGTATTTATCGTCCAAAGAATTTATCAATGAATATAAGAAAAGAATCAATCAGCGTCAGGAGAAAAGAGCGCATAAACGTAAGGAGAAAAATCATGATTGACAAAAGCAAGCGTTATGAACGGACTTGTGTGCCGCTGCAAGAGATAGCCGCCCTGCAGGGAAGAAAAATTGAATTCGACAGTATCGCCGAGATGTTTTTAACGCGCGTCCGGGAGAATCCGGATGATCCGCTGGTTTATTATTACGACGATGTCGCAAGCTATGGGCAGGTGAATGACCGCGCCAATGCCGTTGCCCATTACCTGAAGGAAAAAGACGTTCAAAAAGGCGATACCGTTTCCGTCATGATTTTAAACGCACCCGAAATTTATTACACGATGTTCGGAGCGCAAAAGCTCGGAGCCGTGACCGGCGCAGTCAATTACATGCTCAAGGGACCGGAAATTGCCTATGTGCTTGAAGATTCCAGGCCGAAGGTGGCGTTTGTCGGCAGCGACTACATGGAAGAATTTGCCAAGGGCTGGCGGATATCCGCGCACAAACCTGTTATTGTGGAGGTGGTGACCGACGTTGAACACACGGCCAGGATTGCCGAAACCACGCTTAAGGATATTCTCGGCGAATACCCTGCCGATGAATGTCTGGTGGCGCAATCGCTGGACGACCCGGTGATGCTTTTATATTCCTCCGGCACGACCGGCATGCCCAAGGGCATATTGCTTTCCAACCGCAATGAACTGGCCATCTGCAAGGGTAAGGCGGTTTTCGGCACCAGCAGACCCGGCGATGTCTTTATGATTATCCTGCCCATGTTCCACGTCAATCCGCTTTGCGTCTGGACGTATCCGATCATCTATCTGGGCTTGACGATCTGCATCCGCAAGTCCTTCTCTCCCAAGGATTTCTGGCCGGCGTTGATGCGCTACGGCGTGACCACCGTGCAGGGGGTACCCGCGATGTATTCTTACATCTATAACGCTGTCGATCCTAAAACGATCGATTTCAATAAGCTGAAACTGCGGATGGCCTTTACCGGCGCAGCTCCCATGCCGGTAGAGCTGATCCATGGCTTCAAGGAAAAATTTGGCGTTGAGGTTGTAGACGGTTACGGCCTGACGGAAGCAACCGGCGTTTCGACGACATCGTCGGGCATTCCGGAAAATATTGGTTCCATCGGCATGGCCTTTCCCGGCCTGGAAGTTGAAATCATGGACGACCACAACAATATTCTGCCCTATGGCGAGCGCGGCGAGATCTGCGTCAAGGGCGACGCGGTCATGATCGGCTATCTCAATAAGCCCGAAGCCAATGCCGAGAGCCTCAAAGACGGCTGGCTGCACACTGGCGATATGGGGCACATGGATGAAATGGGCTACGTTTATATTTCCGGACGAATCAAGGAAATGATCAACCGGGGCGGCGAGAACATCTATCCGCGCGAAATCGAAATTCCGCTGGAGAAGCACCCGAAGATCGCCGAAGTCGCGGTGATCGGCGCGCCGGACGAGGCGCTCGGCGAGCGCGTCCGCGCCTGCGTCATTTTAAACGAAGGCTGCAACATGACGGCGGATGAAGTGAAAGACTATTTGCAGGATAAAATCGCCAAATACAAGCTGCCGGAATTTGTGGAGTTTATGAAGGACTTTCCGCGTAATCCCACGGGGAAGATATTAAAACAGGAGCTCAAAAAGACATTTGGAGGGAAAAGATGACTATTTATGATCAAAAACCCTGGCTGAAATTTTACGGCGACGTACCCGTATCTATCGATTATCCCCGTGTGACGATGGTTGAAGCGCTGATGCAGTCGGTGCAGCGTAACCCCGATACCGTTGCTTACGATTTCATGGATTATTCATCCATCTACAAACAATTTGCCCGTGATATTGATCAGTGCGCGGCGGCCCTAGCCGCAGAGGGGCTCAAACAGGGCGATTGCCTGACGATTGCGCTGCCGACGATTCCACAGGGGGTGATCGCTTTTTATGCCGTCAATAAAATCGGCGCGGTGGCCAGCATGATTCATCCGCTTTCGACCGCCCGGGAAATTGCCTTTTATCTCACACTCAGCAAAAGCCGCATGGCGCTGATTCTGGAGGATCATTACGCCAAGTTCAAGGAAGTGGAAAAGGAAACAGGTCTTCAGACCCTGATTATCACAGGGGCTGCCGATTCTATCAACAGCGCTGCAGGAAAGCCTCTTCCGGCTGAGCCTGCCGATCCGATGGTGAAATCATGGCGCAGGCTGATGGCCGGTTCTTATCCGCCCGTGCCGCCGTCCACTATGGGACCCGACGATATGGCGGCGATTCTCTATAGCGGCGGGACTACCGGGCAACCCAAGGGCATCATGCTGTCCAACTACAACTTTATCAGTGAAGGCCTCATGACAGCGGCTTTCCGCAAGATCACGCATGGTGATAAGCAAATGGTGATGGTGGCCAGCCTGCCGATCTTTCACGGTTTTGGTCTGGGCATCTGCTGCAACGCCATGTTCATCAGTGGTGGAACCAGCATTCTGGTCCCCACGTTCACGCCCGACACGCTGGCGGAAATCATTCACAAAAAGAAACCCACGGCCATCTCCGGCGTGCCAACGCTTTACGATGCTTTAATCCGCAGCCCGCTTCTGGAGAAGGCGGATTTAGGCTGTCTGTTGAGCGCCACCGTCGGCGCGGATACGCTGCCGCGAACCGTGAAGGAACGCTTTGAAGACATCGTTCGCAGGCGCGGCGGCAGCGTGCAACTGGTGGAAGGGTACGGATTGACCGAAGCGGTGACCGGCATCATGCTCACACCAGCCAATGCCTACCGCGAGGGCAGCGTCGGCATTCCCTGCCCGGATATGGAAGCCAAGATCGTCAAATCCGGCACACAGGAGACGGTGCCTGTGAGCGAGGAAGGGGAACTGTGCATCAGCGGCCCCGCCGTGATGATGGGCTATCTGGAGCAGCCCGAGGAGACGGCCAAAACGCTTCAGCGTCATGCCGACGGGAAAATCTGGCTGCACACCGGCGACATTTTTTCGATGAGCGAGGAGGGATTCTTCTACTTCAAGCTGCGGCTCAAGCGCATGATCAAATCCTCCGGCATGAACGTCTATCCCGCGCAGGTCGAGGCGGTGCTTTATCTTCATCCCGATGTGCGCGACGCCTGCGTGATCGGCGTTCCGGATGAAGCTCAGATTGAACGGGTGAAAGCGGTTGTTGTCCTGAAAGATACGGCCAAAGCAGCGCCGGCGATGATTGAAGAGCTGATCCGTCATTGCCGGGAACATCTGATTAAATGGTCGTGTCCGCGCGAAGTGGAATTTCGCGACAGTCTGCCGCTCACACGCGTGGGGAAAATTGCCTTTACGGTGCTGGAGCAGGAAGAGATCGCCAAGCTCAAGGCCGCGGGAAAATATACGGGAAAATAAAAGAAGTTTATCATAAAGCATAAAATACCGGTTAGGATGGTACCGCACTTTGCAGTATGCCAGATACGTATTTTCCTGTATATTCGAAAGCGATGCAGTGTTGCCTCCCTATATGGGGTCAACGCTGCGCGGCGTTTTTGGTCACGCGCTGAAGAAAGTCGTCTGTGCCCTGAAAAAACAGGATTGCGCAGATTGTCTGCTTGCCGCCCGTTGTATCTACCCCGCCATTTTTGAAATAGCGCCCCCTTCTGATCTTTCCGCCAGCCGCAAGCGCATTGTTAATCCGCCACACCCGTATGTCATTGAACCGCCGGAAGACACCAAAACAACTTTTCGTCGCGGCGATACGTTAAACTTTGGAATCCTGCTTTTCGGCAAGGCCAACGAATATTTGCCGTATTTTATTTATGCCTTTGATCAAATGGGTCAGATGGGCATCGGCAAGCGAATGGACGGCAATCATGCTACTTTCGTCCTGCAACACGTCACCGTCAATGAAGTCCTGATCTATTCTAAAACTGACGGAAAGATTTTACAGCAATCGTCTTTGCAGGACTTATCCATGAAGTCGGAACCGCAGCCGCATGACGAAGATTTAAGCATAGAGATAACTTTATCAACACCGCTGCGTCTTAAATATCAAAACAATTTAAATGCCGAACTGCCGTTTCATGTTTTGACACGCGCCATGCTCAGGCGTGCATCATCGCTTCTTGAATATTATGATGGCGGTGAGCCCGCGCTGGATTATCGCGGCATGGTTTCGCGCGCCGATGATGTGCGGGTGACGCAATCGACGATTGCCTGGTTTGACTGGCGTCGCTATTCCAACCGGCAGGAGCAGGCCATGCTGATGGGCGGCATGATTGGCAGCATCACCTATTGCGGAAAACTTGCGGAATATCTGCTGTTGATTGATTTTTGCGAAAAGGTGCATGTCGGCAAACAAACCACTTTCGGATTGGGAAAGATCACAGCAAGATTGGTGAGCCATGCCTAACATTCTTCTGGCAATAACGGGTTTAAGCCCGCAAGTGATTACCGAGACCCTTTTCGCCCTTCATCAGCAACACACCGCAGTGGATGAAATTCATATCATTACAACACGCATTGGCCGCGAGCATATCAATGCCCATCTGCTGGCGCCGGGCAGCGGCCAGTTTTACCGATATCTGGATGAATACGAAATAGACTGGGCGGCCATTTCATTTTCGCATCAGCATCTGCATATTATTTGCGACGAAAACGGCATCGAGATTGACGACATTTCTACAGAAGAAGAAAATGAAATATTATTAAAAAAGTGTTTGGAGTTATCTCATCGTTTCACAAGTCGAGCAGACACCACCGTATTTTTTTCAATTGCCGGAGGCCGCAAGACCATGAGCGCCTGCCTGATGGTGGCGGCCCAGATGTATGCACGCCCGCAGGATCGGATTTATCATGTCCTGGTGTCGCCGGATTTTGAAAGCAACCGGGATTTTTATTATCCTCCGAAAAAATCAACCCCACTGGAATTGCGCGACGCCAAAGGGCAGAAAGTCATCAAAGAGACAAGCTATGCAGACGTGAAGCTAGTCCCGATACCTTTTATTTCCGTGCGCAAGAGCATCTCGGACAAACGGCGGGGCTTGCCGCAGACACCGTCGCAGTTAATGCGTTTCTTAATCAAGGACCGGCAGCAGCCGCTGATTGTAAATATGCAAGAGAGCAAAGTGATTTACAAAAAAGCGGAATTGAAAATGATGCCGTCGCGTCTGGCGCTTTATGCTTTTTTTATTTGGCAAAAAAAGCAGTGCCTGACGATGAGCGCCAGTTGCCGGAACTGCTCTGAGTGTTACCTTGATTTTCGCGACATCAGCAAACAGCAAGACAAGATTACCAAGTTTTACCAGCATCTGACAGGACGTGCAGGCGATGCAGGCATCTGCCGGTTAGAAAAGGACAGCCTTCGCGTTTATGTAAGCAAAATCCGGCAAGATATTCAGCGCGCATTCGGCCTGCCCGCTTTGGCGCAACTGGCGGTGGAGGGCGTAGGAAAAAAGCCGGATAAGCGCTATGGCATTAAAATGGAACGCTCGAAGATACAACTGGTCATGTAAAATAAGGATAAGAACAAGTATCTATGTTGTAACTGCCAATTGTCCGCAGTGCAATACAGAATAAGTCGAATTATTTCGGAGTAGCCATGCTGGAAGAAATCATAAAAAGTCCACTAATCTGTCATTCCCACGAAGAGACTGTGTCGCAATCCTCATTTTGTCATTACGAGACGCCTCTCAGGCGTCATGGTAATCTTATGTATACGGCAACTCATGAGATTGCTTCGGTCGTTTCACTCCCTCGTAATGACAAAACAGGGACGTTTATACTTTATAAAACAATAACGGCAACGTTGCCGCACTGGCAATAGCATTTCAGTATTTGATATAAACCAGACAAAATAAGAGCGGGAGGAATAAAATGAACGATACTGTCTTGAAGGTGGCGCTGGCCGGGCTGCTGCATGATATCGGGAAGTTGGCAGAAGACGCGATGTATGTTGCACCGGAGTATCTAAATAATAACGCAGGACTTTATCAACCATTCTACAATGGGGCGCATACCCATCGGCACGCTGTTTATACAGCTGCTTTTATTGAACAGATCGAAAAATTACTTCCCCCGCAACTTAATAAAGCGCAGTGGGGTTTGGAAGATAGCTTTATCAATCTGGCGGCTGGCCATCATCTACCGAAAACGCCGATGCAGTGGATCATTGCCATGGCCGATCGTATCAGCAGCGGGTGGGATCGCGCTAACTTTGACAAGGAATACAATGAAGCCATCACACCGAAAGATTACAAGCAAACGCGAATGTTGCCCCTGTTTGAAAAAATAAAACCAACGGATGCCGAAAAGCAGATGAATCCGATACGACAGCAGTATGTCTATCCCTTAGCGGAACTGACACCACACAATATTTTTCCGCAGTGCAGGGATCAGGGGGCGCCATCCAGTAACGAAAAATCGCTGGAGGAATACAAAAAACTTTTTGACGAGTTTGTCTTTGCCCTGGAAAAACTGCTTCATCGAAATGACAGCGTTGAACTCTGGTTTGAGCACTTCGACAGCCTGATGCTAATCTATACTTCAGCGATTCCAGCAGCACGTGCAGGGAAAGTTGTTCCCGATGTTTCGCTCTATGATCATGTCCGCATGACGGCGGCCTTGGCCACCGCCCTGTATGTTTACCACCACGAGACAGATGACATGGGCATTGATGCTATCCGCGATTATTGTGCAGAAAAGTTTCTGCTGATCGGCGGTGATTTTTACGGGATTCAGGCTTTTATCTCCAGTGACAGCGGCGAGGCAGGAAAACACCGGGCGAAAATCCTTCGTGGGCGCTCCTTCTCCATATCGCTTTTTTCGGAGCTGGCGGCAGATCTCATCTGCCGGGAAATCGGCATTCCTTTTTCGTCCATCGTCCTGAATGCTGCCGGGAAATTCATGATCATTGCGCCGAACACGAAAGCGGCTAAAGAGGCAACCGCACGTGCGGAGCAGCTGATAAATGACTGGTTGATCAAAGTTTCCTTCGGGCAGAACTCCATGGGCATTACACAATTGACGGTAAAACCGGACGACTTTGTAAGAGGGAAGTTTGCAGACATACGTGACTCCCTAAACGAGAAAATGGCCGAAAGAAAACTAACAAAAATAGATCTTGATCGTTTTGGCGGTGTTGTAGGCGGCTATCTCGACGACTTTCGAAACGATCTCAAGCCGCCACTCTGTCCTTACTGTGGCAAAAGGCCTTCCAGTGAAGGGACGAAAGATCGGGACGATGGCGGTTACTGTTGCAGGATTTGCCATGATCACATCTTTCTCGGTGAAAACCTGGTCAAGAATGAACGGATTGCGATAACAACGGTGGATGCAGACCTGAAGAGTAAAACGAACAGACTTATGGAGCCTATCTTTGGTTTTTATCAGTTGATGTTTCAGAATGACGACAGCAAGCTTACCCAGTTGGCAAGAAGCGGACAGCTCTTGAAGTACTGGGATATTGCAGTTGACCCGCAAAGCGGTATTTCCCGGAATGTAACGGCGAAGTTTATAAACGGTTATATCCCCTTTTACGAAGAAGACGATCTGAAAGATGAAAGACTGCTTGCGGGAGAAAAGAGTGACCGGAAAAAAGAGGAAAGAATTGATCAATTGCAATTGAGAACACCCAAAACATTCGAACACATCGCCAACAAGGCGATGAATCAGGCCGACGGGGGGTGCAAGGGAATAGAAGCCCTTGGGATTCTCAAGGCTGATGTCGATCAGCTTGGTCTGCTCATGTCCTGCGGTCTTGCGAAGGACGAGATAACCCTTTCCCGTATTGCAACCCTGAGTCGTCAACTGAATTTTTTCTTTTGCCTGTATTTGCCGCATTTACTGAAGACCGATGATCGTTTTCGCGATGTCTATACGGTTTTTGCCGGTGGTGACGACCTCTTTCTCATTGGCCCCTGGAACAGGATGATTGAATTTGTCGCATTGCTTCACGACCGCTTTTCCGCTTATACCTGTGGAAATCCTGAACTTCATTTTTCCGCCGGGATCAGTCTGCAGAAGCCCCATGCGCCAATTGATAAAATGTCGGAAGCGGCAGAAACCGCGTTGAAAATGTCCAAGGATGCGGGGCGCGGCAGGGTGACTATATTTTCGGAAACCGTCAAATGGAAGGCGTTCTTTGCCCTGCAGGAAATCAGAAAGCAGTTCGATACATGGCAACAGGGAAATATGGTGAACAGCGCGATGATTTATCGTTTGAATTATTTTATTGATATGGCCGGACAGGAAAAATCTTTGCTGACGAGTTCTCCGGGGGGGATTCATTTGGAAGACATGGAATGTCTGAAATGGCGGGCAATGTTCCGCTATTCGACGGAGCGGAACATTGGCAGAGCGATCAAAGGGGACGAGACTGAAAAGAAGCGTATGAAGGAGGAATTCTCTCAGGCAGCGAGCTGGCTGGAAGAACATGGAAGCAGCCTCAGGATTGCATTGTGGGATGTTATTTACAACAACAGATAGGAGGGAAAGATGATTCAATTTTACAAAGATCCAACAGGCCGCCTGCTTGAACCGACCTTGTTTTCCGAAAAAGCGGAAAAGCTGGCGAAAGAGATTCACTCAGCAGGACTGAATGACAGGCAACGGCTCGAACGGAATAAGCGCACCCAGCTCCGTAAATTCTATGACGAAGTTGTGCGTCTGAACTCTATTGCCAATAACCGGACAAATTCAAATGCGGAGGCATGGGACAACATCATTCCCTACGTCAACATGCTGATTGCCAAGTCAGCCTATGCGGAAGGGCGCAAGCTGGTAACAGGGAATTTTACAGCCTTCATGAAGGACTCTATCGGTCAGATTCGCGGACGTGAAGATCTTGCTGTCTTTACCAATCTGTTCGAGGCTTTCATGGGTTTTTACAAACAATACGATGCGTCGTAGGAGGAACATATGCAGCTTATTGACATAAAGGAAATCAAAGGGGAAATCGTACTGAAAAGCGGTCTGCACATAGGCGCGGGAGATACGGAAATGCACATTGGCGGGACGGATAACCCCGTCGTTAAACATCCCCATACCCAAGAGCCTTACATCCCCGGATCTTCCATCAAGGGCAAGGTGCGATCACTGTTGGAGATGGAAAGCGGCCTAATGATCAAATCCAAGGGTCATCCTGTTCAGGCCGATCTCATTAAAAAGCTGACCGATACTGAAAAGGAGAAGGCCATCAAAATCGTCAAGGTTTTCGGCACGGGTGGCTCGCATCCGGAAATCGTTGAGGAACTGGAAATCGGACCGACGCGTGTGTCTTTTTCCGACTGTCAGTTGACGAAGGAATGGCGCAACAAGGCTTATCGTGAAAGGCTCAGTCTCACTGAAGTCAAATCGGAAAA
>JANYAF010000092.1 GCA_025355175.1 Deltaproteobacteria bacterium
ACTACCGAGAATGCAGTCAAAACCCAGATATGGATTTCTATCTCGGTTTATGTTCTCGTTGCCATCGTGAAGAAGGCCTTGAATTTGGGCCAAAGTCTCTACACAATTCTACAGATTTTGAGTTTGACACTTTTCGAAAAGGAACCAATTTATCAAGCACTTTCAAACGTCAGCTACACAAAACAAGAGCACCATACCTGCAACCAGTTGAATCTATTCGATTAACGTTGGGACAGCAGTGTATTTCTATAAGCCTATTATCCCTATGGGATAAATTGAGTTTTTTAAGGAAGAGAATTTCGTCCCGTGGCCTGTTATTTGATTATTTCACGTGTTTTACTCTTTGCCTTCACGTTTCACGAATGACGAACCACGCGCGACGCGCTTACGCCCAGCGCCAGGTGCAGCCTTTGTCGTTGTGATCGGCTTTCAGATAGCCGCGGGCGATAAAATCATTGACGGTGTTTTCCACCAGACGAGGCTCTCCGGATATGGCCTTCTTCATTTTCTCCACAAACATCTTTTGAGGCGAATCTTTGTCTCCGTTCATTGTTGCGGGATCAATAAACCCTAATTTTTCCACCAGGTCTTCCTTGAGAATGGCGAAGGTGATGTTCATCCGGTAATGGCCTTCCACGCGCATTTCATCATAAGGTTTGTTCTTGCCCGTTTTGTAATTGTCGAGGACTTCTTGCCAGAGGCTGTTCATCTCGTTGTCATAGAGAGCGACAAAATCGCGTATGTCCTGGGGTGTCAGCCCCGATGTGCGCACAATCGCGTCATTGGCGTCATATTTGGACCAATCCCGTGTCAGAATTTCCAAATCATACTTTTCCACTTTTTCGCAAAGCGTCGTGCCGGGAAAAGGCGCCAGATAGTGATAGCCGAAGAGGATTTTCAGCGATCCGGCAAACGCGCCCGTCTGCCGGAGAGTTTCTTTCGATTCGCCCGGCAAACCCACCATAAAAGAAGCGTGAGCCAGCATGCCCGATTGTTTGCACATGCCGACGGCCTCTGTCACCTGTTGAAGGGTGATACCCTTGCGAACCCTTTTGAGCATTTCCGGAGAGCCCGATTCCACGCCAAAGCTGACGCTGTCGCAGCCCGTGGCAGCCATGGCGTTAAACATTTCCTGATTAACCGTATCGACGCGCGCAAAAGCGCTCCAGGCAAATTTCAAATTTCGTTCTTTGATGCCGTCGCAGATTTCTTTGACCCGGTTGGTATCGGATGCAAACAGATCATCGGCAATGTTGATGCGCTCAAACCCCAGACCGAGAATCTGTTCTATTTCGTTGAGCACCAGTTGCGGATTGCGGCGGCGTACTTTTGCCCCAACCATTTTCCGCCCCAGGCAAAAGATGCAGCCGTGCGGACAGCCGCGTCCCGTAATCATGCTGACGGGATAACCAAACGCCCGATAACGCGAGATGGGTAACAAACGCCGCGCGGGCAAAGGAATGCGGTCAACATCCACAATGAAATCTCTCCGGCCGTTGTTGATGATTTCGTCACCGAGTCTGTAGGCGATACCCTGAATGCCGCGCCATTTATTTTTCTGCCGGATGAGCGGCGCAAATTCTACAATCGTATCATCCGCCTCGCCCATAAAGATCAGGTCTATTTCCGGATAACCGGCCAGCGTCTCTTCCACGGTAAACGAAACATGCGGCCCGCCCATCATCGTAAGAATATCCGGATTGATGTTTTTCACATCGCGCAAAATTCGCTGCGCGTCATAAAAATTCATCGTGACCGACCCCGCGCCCACGGCGTCCGGTTGAAAGTCGGCCAATTGCAAGGCCAGTTTCTCTTTGGAATATCCGGAGATGATATAATCGAAAATACGCACGTCACAGCCTGCCGCTTCAAAAGCTGCGGCGACATAAGAGATGCCCAGTGGCGGTGAGGGAACTTCTTCCAGGGGATAAGGGGCGGCAATAATCGCAACACGCATGTTCAATCTCCTTTGCGCGGGAACAAAATAGAGCGAATCCACCCGAAAAGCGAATTCTTCTCCCGCATGAGCCGTTCGACGGCGTCAAAAAACTCATCCATTTTTTTTGGATCAGACATCCATTGCGATCTTGTTTTGACGGGCTTATCCGCATCCAGATACTTAATGACCGAAGCCGGATTACCCGCGACAATCGCGTTGGCCGGAACATCTTTTACCACAATTGCGCCTGCGCCGATGATGGCATTCTCACCGATATAAACGCCCTTGCAAATCATGGCACTGTCGCCGATCCATACGTTGTTGCCAATAATAATTTCTTTTGTTTTACCGATAGAGACGCTGCGGTCATAGATGTCATGCCAATCAGCATCGGTAATACAGGCATTCTGAGCCATCATGCAATCGTCGCCGATGGAAACGGCTGTGGCCGACTGGATTCTGGTGCCCGGGCAAATCAGACAATGCCTGCCGATCTCAACTTTTCCTGACTTTCCATCCGCTATCCAGGCCGTAATTCTAATGCGCTTTTCCATGGTGGCAATCAAGGTTGTGTGGTCTCCGATCGAGACAGGCCAACCGTTTATTTCCACACCCCAGGGTTTCATAAAAACCAGATTCCGGCCAAAATATTCACATTGCGGGGCCAGAAAATGATTGGCATACCACCTTTCAAATTTCCAGCTCAATTTCTTAATGTAATAGGGACGATGATCCTTCTGCAAGTCGTTACTCTTTTCACAATAATTTATCGGACAATGTAATCGTAAAATTAACCACGGGAAAACGCGGTAAGATCTTCGGAAGATTAGGATTGCCGTTTTTGCCAATAGCGATGATTAAATATTTTTGCAGCCGGTGTGATTCCGTTTAAGGCGTCCCAGGCCATAAGAACCGCCGCTGCCGTCCAACCGGTTTTTTCTTCCGGCCAGATCACGTTGTCGGGAAACGTCACGCCCATCCAGTAAGAACCGTCGGGATAGCATTTATCGACTAACCAGCTGAAAATTGTTTTGGCGCGGGTATCCTCTTCGATCGCGGCCAGCGTCAGAATAAACTCCGATGTTTCGGCCATCGTAACCCAGGGACGATCGCTCACGCAACGCACCCCCCAGTCGGGCACCACAAATTTATCCCAGAGATGATCGATCCTCTTTTTGGCCTCATCGCCGCTCACGGCCCCGCACAGAATCGGATAATACCAGTCCATCGAAAAACGCGACTTGATCATATTAAAAAGATCGGGCCGGTTGCGAATGGTCGCACCGAGAAGCTCTTTGGCCTTCTGCCAACCGGGTCGTTTGATCCCCAGCACGCAGGCAATAGCCAGCGCGCACTTGATACTCATATAAATCGAACTGCACCCGGTCAAAAGCGCCATCTTGTCTATGACACCGTCCCGGTTTCTGGCCCAGTAGATTTCGCCGTCCGGCGCCTGCATGTTGATTGCGTATTGGATGCCGCGCATCACCGACGGCCACATAGTTTTGAGAAAATCCACATTGCCCGTGATTAAATAGTGATGATAAACGCCCACGGCGATATAGGCGGCAAAATTTGTTTCTTTCGTCGAATTGATGATGACCCCGTCTTGGGTTTCCGACCACCAGCTGCCGTCAGCGAGCTGTGTTGAAACAAGCCACCGATAGGCGCGTTCGGCCTGGTCGAGAAATCCGGCAATGCTCAAACCCATGGCGCTTTCGATATGATCCCAGGGATCGGTCTTGCCGCCGACCGACCAGGGAATCTCACCATTGCCTTTTTGCACGGCGGCGATAAACTCGGCGATTTTCTCTACGTCGATGGGTTTGATCGCTTCACTCAACGATACATTCAAGTTCATAGGCTTAACCTTTTTTTAGATAAAATACGATGCTCTTACCGATCAGCGGATTCAAAAATTCTTCCAGCATCCGCACTGCTTTAGGTTTGCTCATCATATCCCATTCCAGAAACTTTTTATAGAATCGAATAAGGATATTTTTTTCATTCTTGGACCCGACCAGGCATTTGAGCCACCAGTAAGGCGCGTGCAGCGCATGTTTGTAATTGATTTTCCAGCAGGTGATCCCCTGCCGGTCCAGCATCTTGCGCAGTTGCTTCTTCTTATAAATGCGGATATGCCCGCCCTCATTGCTATGATACTCCGAAGAAATCAACCAGCAGATTCTTTCGGAAAAATAGCGCGGCACGCTGACGACTAAATGCCCCTGCGGCTTGAGCACGCGAACCAGTTCGGAAAGCGCCTTTTCATGTTCGGGAATGTGCTCGAGGACTTCCGAACAGATCACGCAATCGAATGCCGCGTCGTCAAAAGGTAGCGCGTTGATGTCGGCCGTCTCGACCCGGTAATCGCAAGAAAGAGCGTCAGGCATGTTTTTCAGGCCAGCGAGCGCGTCTGCCGCATCTTGGGCGTTACGGTCAATGCCGACAAGTTTCAAACCCGGCAGTTTGGCCAGAGCGCGCAGATGCCTGCCGCTGCCGCATCCGGCGTCCAGCACGTGAGAGCCCGGTTTTAGCTTCAGTTCATGAAAATCGACAGTGACCATTCATTGCCTCACGATAGACTTCGACCACTTCCTCGGCAGCTTTCTTCCAGCTGAAAACCGAATTGACGCGCGCCAGACCCGCTTGCGCGTATTTTTCCCTGTCTTCAGGAACATTCAACAAATGCGTAATGGCCTTCGCCAGCGCTTTCGCGTCGGCGGGTGGAACGATCATTCCCGCATCTCCCACCACTTCCGGCAGAGCGCCGCCGGATGTGGAAATCAGCGGCACGCCGCAGGCCATCGCCTCGGCGGCGGGAATGCCAAATCCTTCATAAAGCGACGGCACAACGGCAATCGTTGATTTGGCGTAGTAATCGGCAAATTCTTCATTGTCAATGCGTCCGGTAAAATGCACAATGTCGGAAACGCCCAGTTTGGCCACCAGGTTTTCAATGATGCCGTCTTTCTTGGGCTGACCGATAACGGTCAAGTTGATCGGCTGCTTGGTCCGAATCTGGGCTACCGCCTCCAGAAGAAAATTGAGACCCTTCAAAGGCGTGTCGGCGCTGTTGGTGACGATCAGGGAATTGGCCGGCCTCGGGCCGTTTTGCTTGGGATAAAAAAATTCGTTGTTGATGCCGTTATGCACGACGCGAAATTTATTTTCGTCCAGGGAGAATTCTTTGGCGATGTCTTTTTTGGTGAATGCCGACACGGTGATGATATGGGAAAAGTTTTGCGCCACTTTCAACTGCATATTGATGAACGAGTACCAGCGATGAACCCGGAATTTCTGGCGGAGCGTCTTGGCCACTTTATAATCTTCCTGCCGGTCCACCGTAATCGGATGGTGAATCGTGACGAGAGTCGGCATGATTTTTTGCGCGAGCCTTCCGATACCGTAGGAAAGACTCTGATTATCGTGAACAATATCGTACTCGTTTTTGTGTTTTTTCAGATAGGCATAAACCCGTTCGCCAAACGTATAAGGCTCCGGGAAACTGCCTGTGCAGACATTTAAAAACTCATACATATTAAGCGGATTGGTTAGATCGCTTATTTTCTCCGGACGGAAAAGATGATCCGGATGATAGAGATCGAGACTGGGCAATTTAATCAGGCGGACATTGCTGTCCAGATGGGGATAAGGCGGTCCGGAGATGACATCCACCCGATGTCCATCGTCGGCTAATGCCTTGCTTAAATGCTTTATGTAAACACCCTGCCCGCCACATGTGGGATTTCCCCGATACGTCAGCAGGCAGATATTCAACGGCTTTGAACCAGAACTACGCTTCACACACAGACCCTCTGTACCAACGTTTGAGAATTCTCAAACATGACGGCAATTTCTTCGTCGGACAATCCTGCTCCTCGTGCAATATTTGCCGCCGTTTTACTGCCGACATAATCCCCCGGCGCATGAGCGTCGTTATTGAGCACCAGTTGCGCGTTATATTTTCTGGCCATTTGAG
>JANYAF010000127.1 GCA_025355175.1 Deltaproteobacteria bacterium
GGGAAACCACCAGGGACGGACTATCGTAAATCTGTGGGATTGAAACCGGCAAAGGATTAAAAAGGGACCGGTTCCATTTTTCTTTGGAACCAGCCCCTTTTTTTTAAAACTCGTAGAGCTTTGCTCCCGGCACCACCGTAAACTTATGCGCGAGCAGCACGTCAATGGCTTTTTCGGGGGCGTCAAAACGGAAGATAATGACGGCGTTCTGGCCACTTTTTTCCACAAAGGCGTAAAGATATTCCACGTTGATGGCTTCTTTGTTTAAGACGTCCATGATGCTGTGCAGGCCACCCGGCTGATCGGGAACTTCTACGGCGACGACGACCGTTTTACTGACCCGAAAGCCCGCGTCTTTGAGCACCTTGTTGGCTTTTTCCACGTCATTGACGATCAAACGCAAAATCCCGAAATCCACCGTTTCCGCAAGCGACAGGGTGCGGATATTGATGTTGTTCTCCTTCAGGACGCGCGTGGCGTGTTCAAGCGAGCCGGGTTTGTTTTCCAGAAAAACAGAGATTTGTTCCACCTTCATATATTATTCCTCCACTTCCTTAAGTTCATCAAATGTTACGTTTGTCGATGACTCTCTTGCTTTTGTCCCGCAAAGTTTGCGGAGCCACCAGTTTGACGCGCGGCGAGATGCTCAGGTAATCCTTCATATCCTTGACTATTCTTTTTTCAATGTTTTGCAACTCCTTAACGCCGCCCGATTCGCTGAAGAATTTTTCACCGACTTCCACATGCAACTCGACGGCATCCAGTGCTCCGACCTTATCAATAATGAGCTGGTAATCCGGTTCGACACCTTCAATCGCCTTGAGAATCGCTTCCACCTGAACGGGGAAGATATTGATGCCGCGGATGGTCAGCATGTCATCACTTCTTTTCAGCACACGCTCCATCCGGATATGCGTGCGGCCACAGCGACAGGGCTCGGTGATCAGGCGCGAAATGTCGCCGGAACGGTAACGGACGAGCGGAAACGCTTCCTTGGTCAGGCTGGTAAAGACGAGTTCGCCCTCTTCTCCTTCGGGTAGAATCTTACCGGTTTCGGGGTTGATGGTTTCCACGATAAAATGATCTTCAAAGATATGCATGCCGTGGCGGCCTTCCAGGCATTCCATGGCGAGTCCCGGCCCCATCATTTCCGACAGGCCGAAGATGTTGAGCGCTTTGATGCCGAAAGCGTTTTCTATGGCGGCGCGGGTGGCGTCGCTCCAGAGATCTCCTCCGAAGATGCCCACACGAAGCTGCAACGATTTCATATCCACGCCCATTGCCGTGCCTTCTTCCGCCAGATGCAGCGCGTAAGATGGCGTGGAACACAGAACGGTTGGCCCGAAATCTTGTAAAAGGGTGATTTGTCGTTTGGTGTTGCCGTCGGACATGGGAATGACGCTGGCGCCGATTTTTTCGATGCCGTAATGCAGGCCCAGTCCCCCGGGAGGCAGGCCATAACCAAAGGCGTTATGAACAATATCGTTTTTGTTCAAACCTGCGGCAACCAGGGAACGGGCGATCAGGTCTGTCCAGGTTTCTATATCACGTTTGGTATAGCCAAACACGGAGGACCGTCCGGAGGTGCCTGACGATGCGTGCAGGCGCACGATGTTGCTCATGGGGACGGCAAACAGGCCAAAGGGATAATTGTTGCGCAAATCCTGACGGGTAATGAAGGGAATTTTTTGTAAATCGTCAAGAGACCGAATATCGTCAGGCGAAATTTTGGCGGTGGTGAGCGACTTTTTATAATAACCAACGGTGTGGTAAACACGCTGCAGGACCTGCTGGAGCCTTTTGACTTGCAGAGCTTTCAATGCTTCACGCGGCAGGGTTTCAAATTCTTCATTGTAAATCATTGTGGCGTCTCCCTTCCTTCCAGGAATGAATATTCAGGCAAGGTACGATGATGCCTGACTCAACGGATTTCTAAGATTGTGAAAAGCGCAGCCTGTTTCTGAATAAGAGTTTAACAAAACTTTCCGTCTGTGGCAAGAAGCTTTCCGAATTTTTCCGTGGCGGGAAAACATAAAATTGGACAAAAAAATAAATTATTCTTTACCCAGGCCAGCCGGTTGTGCTACTTCAAACCGAAAACTTATTTGTTGGGAATTTCATTGTGCAAGTGTAACAATCTTCGTAGGTTTTTGGGAAAAATGAAACTCACTATCAGCCGCAAATTGTTGTTGGGTTATTTGTTTATGGCGCTTTTGACTGTGCTGGCCAGCGCCTATGCACTGCTCAGTCTTCAGAAGCTCAGCAGTGTGGCTTACAACATCACCAATCACCATTTTGTTTTGATGGAAAACTCAAAAAAACTAATGGATATCCTGCTGGCCCAGGAAAGCGTCGAAAAAAAATATTTAATTCTGAAGGATTTGGAGCTGGAACAGATTTTCTGGCAACGCAGCAATGAATTTAAAGAAGAATTGAGCAGGGCGAGTAAATTAAAGCTTGACCACAAAACAATAAACGCTGTTGCCCAGATGGATGCGTTGCAAAATCGCTTAAGGGAATTGTTCTCGGAAGAAATTTTAATGGTGCAAAACGGTCAATTCCGTGAAGCTCAGGCCATTTCCGATACGGCCGGCAGAGCTACCATCGATGACATGGCGGTAAAACTCAGAGACATTCAAAAAAATATGGATCAAGCCATCAATGATGAAATGAATCTGATCGCCAGACAGGGGCGGGCGGCCGTTAATATGACAATGGGATTAGGTTTGTTGAGCTTAATCCTGGGGATTACCCTGGCGCTGATCGTTACGCGCAACATTTCTAAACCATTGAAACAACTACAGAAAGCTACAAGGTTCATTGCCGATGGCAATCTGGATCACAAAATCGAAGCAAGGCGGGATGATGAAATCGGCGCATTGGCGAAATCTTTTGCCCACATGACCAAAAGGCTCAAGGTGCTGGAAGCCCTGAATCTCGATGCCAGTCCGCTTACCGGGTTGCCGGGAAATCTGGCGATTGAAAATCGGATTGAACAATTGTTGGCGCAGGGGAAATCATTTTCTTTATGCCAAGTGGATCTTGATAATTTTAAACCGTTTGCCGATAAGTATGGATATGCGTGGGGCAGTGAAGTCATTAAGGAAGTCGCCAATCTTCTTTCGGGCTATATTACAGAAGCGCAGCTGACAGATATGTTTCTCGGCCATATTGGCGGTGACGATTATGTTGTTATCGGCAATCCCGATGCGGTTGAGTCCGTCTGTAAAAAGCTGGTTATTGATTTTGAAAACCGTATCCTCAGTTTCTATGCACCGCAAGATTCGCAAAACGGATACTTCATCGGTAAAAATCGTCAGGGAATTATCCAAAAATTTCCATTAATTACGATCACGGCGGCGATTGTTACGGATGATGGTTCGCGCTTTAAAAACCCGCTTGACATGGCCAGGCTGGTGGCGGAATTAAAGGAATACGCCAAAATGATGCCCGGCAGTAATTACGTTACCGAAGAATATGTTGAAAAAAGAAAATTATCACATCCGCAGAACTTACAAAGCACCTTGGAGCCAAACAAGTGTTAATCCATGCTAAAATATTGGTTTATTTGATTATAATTTCCGTTATGCTGGCGGGCTGTTCCACAAAAGCTGTCATAGACAACGCCAATGGCGGAACTTGTCAATGAAAATGAGACACCTCCGACAACAATTTAGTGTAGCCCCGGTTCGCTATTTGATAACGCCGGTTTGTTGATCCAGACGGCTGGGGGAAGTAACGCCGGCATTGGCGGTTTTCCCTTGAACCGTTTCG
>JANYAF010000170.1 GCA_025355175.1 Deltaproteobacteria bacterium
AACAAGATGGCTTATTTGTATTATTTAACGCCAAGTGGTGTGGAAAAAAAAGCAAAAATTACCTATCATTTCCTGAAACGGAAAATGGTGGAATATGGAAAATTGGAAGAAGAAATCAAGCATTTAAAAAAAGAAGTTGGCCTTTTGGATATTTCAGTTGCCGCCCGTGGAAAGATTTAATCAGATGACGGAGCTGTACAGAACGTAAAACGGTTTTTTAACTTAATACTTAATACTTAACTACTTAATTTCTTGTCTTGTAACCCAGAGGGCGGAGCTGTATCAGGAACTTTTTTGGGTCGGGCCTTAAAATTTAGCGTTTTGAAGAAGGATATATTCTAAAATAACGATGAATAGCGAAAACATGAAAAGGCTTTACGCGGCGGCGGAGTCCTTCCGCAAGCTTGCGCCCTGGGAGTGGATGGACGACGATCGGATCTTCGGTGTGAAGAATCCCGAAACTGGCGTGATCGATTATTGCGGCGTTCTGGGCGCCTTGGGAGAGGTATTCGCCCTGGTCGTTTACGAGGGTCCGGAGGGCCTGCACGGCTATTTGAAGCTCATCTCGGGCGAGCTCGGAGAGGCGGGCACCCCATCGACGAGGTCGGTATCGTCAGGATCCGCCGTCAGCAGAAAAAGCGCCGCGGCGTTTGGGAGATCGGCTGTTGCTACGCCCCCATGCCTATTCAGGAACGGCGCGATGAACGCCCCTATCTGCCGCGATTCCTGGGAATCGTCGAGGAGGAAAGCGGTTTGATGCTGGCGTTTCGCATGGAGAAATCGGGCGAGCACTTGCGGGCATTCAGGGATGAAATCCTGTCGTGCCTGGAGAAACTGGACTTTTTGCCGCCGCGCCTCCTGATGAATCATGATGAGACGGCCGCCCTTGCGGAACCGATTGCCGCCGGTTTAGGAATCACCCTCCATCGTGTCCCGGAACTTCCGGCATTCGCCGAGGCGCTCAATGAACTGACGGCCACGATGGGGTAGAGGTTTATTTCCCCCCGGCAGATTTGGGCGTTTTTGGGGACAGATTTCAAATCTGTCTCCAAAACGCGGCAAAACGCTAAAATGCAAGACCTGACCCCCGAAAATGACCTCAAAAAGAGGGAGTTACCATGATAAGAGCAAATTTTACCATGAAGTTGGATGAACTGGACGCCGGATTGATTGAAAAGCTGAAAGGTCTCTTTAAGAACGATAAATTGATTGAAATCAGCGTTCTGGATGAAAGAGACGAAACGGATTATCTGCTTTCAACGCCGGCGAATCGCGAGTCCATCCTCAGATCTCTCGACCAATTGAAAAGCCATGACATAATTTCAAAAACCCTCAATGACCTCGGGGTATGATCACTTTCACCAAAGAGGCATGGAATCATTATCTATACTGGCAAAGCACCGAGCGGAAAATCGTCGAGCGCATCAATATGCTGATCAAAGACATCCTGCGCGATCCGTTTCACGGGATTGGCAAACCGGAGCCGTTGAAGGGCCAATTGTCAGGCTTCTGGTCGCGGAGGATCAACGATGAGCACCGGCTGATCTATCAATACCGCGACGGCGAAGTGATTATCATCTCGTGCCGGTTTCATTATTGATGATTTCGCCCACCCCCAAAAAACGCTAAAATGCAAGACCTGACCCCCAAAGATGTGCAGTATAGCAGACATGCAAGAAGGCAGATGAAATGGCGTAGGATAAACGAGGAAGATATTCAAAACGTCGTCAACCATAAGACAGCGAAATCATCGTTATCACGGCAATGGTAAGGGGGATGTGAGATGTGAAGATAGAATATGATAATGATATTGATGCCATATATATTCGGTTGCAGGAAAAACATGTAACGCGTACGGTCGAGATTGAAGATGGCTTGAATATTGATCTGGATGAAAACGGCAAATTGATCGGCCTTGAAGTGTTGGATGCCACCGCAAGATATACGATGACTGATCTTTTCAATATTTCTACGGAAAATCTCCATCTTGAAAATAATACAATCAGGCATGCCGGTTAGGTAAATGGGGACATCTTAGGCAAGCGCTCACCCTCCGCTCATCCTGAGCTTGTCGAAGGAAAAATTAATAGGGTGCTGTCCCTAATTAAAAATGCCTGAGAAAAGTTACATTATCCAACTTAGCGCCAATGTTTTCATCTTTGTGTATTTTATCACCATCAGAGGCAATGTAGGGAAATTCGTAGCCAAACTGAATATTATAGAGGATGGTCGCTATATTGAGATTGCCCGCTATGACAGCGGACTTCATGAGCCGCACCTTGATATTATCGGACCCAATGGCGATAAAAAGCGCACCATCGATTACAGTATTCTTGAGAACGATCAGGCCTTGAATGTGGCTATCCAGGATTTCAAAAACAATTGGAAGGTGTACATAGAGAGGTGGAGGAAATGGCACGCAGAAAGAAAATGAATGCCGAAGAAATGGAAAAATGGTTGATAAGCCAAGGCGCTACGCCCGTAACGGAGTCAATGAAAAAAGAACCTTGGTATGCGGAGGTTTCTAGATTGCCTTCCTGCATGACCTTGAAAAAGAAGCCGGCCGCGGACCGCCCCCAAACGCTAAAATCTAAGATCTAACCCCGGTGGAAGAGGCCGAGGCCCTGAACCAGGCGTTAACGTTTCGTTTCAATCTGCAGGTAAATGGGGAAACCTTAGGGGCTTGCGCAGCAAGCAACAAGGTGTCCCCATTTAAGCCCGACGCTAAAATGCAAGACCCCCTAAAATGACCCCCAAAAACCACCCAATAAAGGAGCAGCCAATGCTAAGCAAAGATATAAATGTAGAAGCCTTTTGGGATGAGGAAGCCCTGGTCTGGGTGGCCACCAGCGCAGATGTTCCCGGGATGATCACGGAGTCGGACACGATGGAGCATCTCATGCAAAAGCTGAAGATACTGATTCCCGAATTGCTCCAGGCAAACGGTTTGCTCAGCGATCCGAACGTAACCGACATCCCGATTCATCTCCTCGGTAAATGGCAGGAAGTTATCAAAACCCAGACCAGAAATGGCTGATTACGCCCCAACCGTTAGAAAAATTCTTTCCGAAAACGGATGCCGCCTTGAAAGGCAGGGTAAAGGCGACCACGAAATTTGGTACAGCCCACTTACGAAGCTCCGTTTCCCGGTGGATGGAAAAATCAGGTCGCGCCACACCGCCAATGGCGTTCTCAAACAGGCCGGCCTGCCGAAACAATTTTAATGGTTAAATGGGGACATCTTAGGCAAGCGCTCACCCTCCGCTCATCCTGAGCTTGTCGAAGGAACGCTAAAATGCAAGACCTGACCCCCAAAGCATGAAATCAATCAAAGCTATCACAAATCGGATCGTTAAGCATTACCGCCCGGAAAGTGTCATTCTCTTTGGCTCTTATGGGAAAGAGTCTTGCCGTGGGGAAAGCGACATTGATCTGCTGATTATCAAGGAAACGGATAAAAGGGCGATTGACCGGCAGGTGGAAGTGGAAAAATTGCTTTCCGATCGTGAGGTGCCGCTGGATATACTGGTTTATACGCCACGAGAGGTACGATACCTTTACTCTGTCGGCAGTCCGTTCATTGAAGAGGTCATGGATACGGGGAGGCTACTGTATATGAGGACGGCAACTGAAGCATGGCTGAAAGACGCGCAGGACGAGTTTGAGTCGGCGGAGATCCTGTATAACAACAAGAAATATCGTACCGCTTGTTATCACAGCCAGCAGTGCGCTGAAAAGGCTTTAAAGGCCGTTATCCTCGAAGCAGGAAAAAAGCCTGAGCGGACCCATGACATTGTCGGCCTTTATCACGAAGCAAAAAAACTCGGTTTTGCCGGCGGTTTAACCATGGATGAGGCAGTATTCCTAAACAGTATCTATAAGGGAAGATATCCGACGGAACAGGGACTGCTGCCCCATGGCGAGCCGGAGGCGGAGGATGCCGGGAAGGCCGTTGCCGCTGCCCGGGGCCTCATGAAGGAAATCAATAAATGGGGACAAAGAATTTAACCTTTTAGCAGGAGGAACCCATGGTTGATACACCCGCAAGCACCACCTATGAAAAAGGCAAGCTCTACGACATCAACCTGACGGACCTGCAGGCCGATCCCAACCAGCCGCGCAAGTTCATGGATCCCCAGGCCCTGGACGACCTCACCGCCTCGATCACGCAGCATGGGGTGCTTACGCCCATTTTGTTCCGGATCGCGGGCGCCCTCCTCTTCATCGTCGCCGGCGAACGCCGCGTGGCAGCGGCACGCCAAGTAGGGTTGACGGTAGTTCCCGGCATTCTCGTATCGGCCAATTATTCCGAAATCGCCCTCGTCGAGAACCTCCTCCGCCAGGACCTCACACCGGTGGAAGAGGCCGAGGCCCTGGATCGCCTCGTGAAAGAGCAGAACTACAGCCAGGAGCAATTAGGCGTGATCATCGGCAAGGCGCGCACCACCGTGTCCGAGATCCTCTCCCTGAACCGCCTGCCCCAGGCCGTCCGGGATGAGTGCCGTAGCGATACCTCCATCACCCGCAAGACCCTGATTGCCATCGCGCGCAAGAAGCAGGCCCGGGCCATGACCACGGCCTACAACGCCTACAAGGCCAAGCTGGCCAAGGGCAAGACCGCGCGCACGAAAAAAGACCCCACCGACCCCCAGCCCCTGCTGGATTTAATGGGAAAAACCATGGAAAAGATCAGCGAGGTCAACAGCGCTTCCTGGACGCCCGGCCAGATCGACAGCTTCATGACCGCCCTGAACAACCTCCAGGATGCCATCCTGGCAGCCCAGGTGCCGCTCCTGCGATGAAGTTATCAACACCCTAAAACTTTTGCAGATCGTAAAAAGCTGAATAATATCGTATAGGAAATGGGTGTCGCCCGGACGACACCCCCTGAGAAGCGAGCTGTATCAAATGCCTATCCAAGACTCATCCCAACCCACCATCTGGCTCATCGGAAACCGCGGTATGCTGGGCGCGGAGGTGGAGGCCCTGCTCAAGAAGGCA
>JANYAF010000188.1 GCA_025355175.1 Deltaproteobacteria bacterium
GCAGTAACTGGGAAAATCTTTGCGCTTACTGTCACGAAGATGTCCATAGCCGGGAAGGATTGGCTGAATACCTGGGAGCCAGGGCATCCAGCAGGGATGTTAGTCTTGTTTATGGAGAAACGGCATCTGTGGGTGAATCCAGTGTGCTGGCGCAAAAATTAAAACAAGCCCTGCAAAAAAACAAATCTTAATCAAGATATCATCGAATAATGATTTTCGAGTTGGCGTTTTCTTTCACCAGCTTGTCGCCCACCGACGTTCCGCAGTAAACACAACTGTAATCATATTTTTCGCCTTCGGTAAGAACCAGCAGCAGTCTTTTTCGCACCGGCACAGCCCGTCGGCATTGCGGACAGAATAGTTCCGTGGCGTCAAAGTCTTTATAGGATGGTTTCATCGTTTGTCATCTATATCCGGAATTTTTTCCCAGTTCGCAAGCCACACGGTTGGTTCGCTGTCGCTGGGCGCGCGCCAGTCGCCGCGCGGGGAAAGCGAACCGCCCGAACCCACTTTGGGACTGTTGGGAACGCAGGATCGCTTATACTGAGACAGTTTAAAAAATCTGTTTATATAAACATGCAGCCATTTCTTGATTTCTTTCAGGCTGTAGCTATTTTGCTTTTCAGGCGGCACATCCGGCCATGAACCTTGCGTTTTATCCTTCCAGGCGCAATAGGCAAGAAAGGCCACTTTGGCGGGCAGATACCCGAAACGGGTTATGTAGAAATTGTTAAAGTCCTGCAATTCATAGGGCCCGATAGTCGCTTCCGTTTTCTGCTGCGGTTGATCATCGATCCGACCGGGGATGAGCTCCGGTGAAATTTCCGTTGCCAGAACAGCCAGAAGAATTTCCGATACCGCTACGGAGAACTGATGCGTTTGCGCCACCCAGCGGATCAGATACTGAATAAGCGTTTTCGGGACGCTGGCATTGACATTGTAGTGTGACATGTGATCGCCGATCCCGTAAGTGCTCCACCCCAGCGCCAATTCACTCAAATCACCCGTGCCGACAACGAGAGCGTTTTTCATGTTGGCCAACCGGAAAAGGTGCGCCGATCGCTGGCCGGCCTGTACATTTTCAAAAGCGATATCATAAATTTTCTTTCCGCGGGCAAAAGGGTGATTAATGTCCTTGAGCATCTGGAGACAGGCAGGTTTGATATCGACTTCATTGGCCTCCACGCCTAAGGCACTCATCAGATTGACGGCGTTGCGATACGTTTTGTTGGTTGTTCCGAAAGCGGGCATCGTATAGGCTTTGACATGGGTGCGAGGCCTGCCCAGCAGATCCATGGTTCTGGCCGCTACAAGCAGGGCGTGCGTGGAATCCAAGCCCCCGGAAACGCCAATCACCAAATTAGGAATGCCGGAGGATTTGAGTCTTTGGGCCAGGCCCTGAACCTGGATATTGTAGGCCTCATAACAGCGCTGGTCGCGCTTTCCCTGGTCGGCGGGGATGTAAGGAAAACGGGGAATTTCACGATCCGGCAATAAACGTCCCATCGGGCAGTCGACTTCAAATTCTACAGAACGAAATCCGGCCAGTTGATTTTTATGGTCCGCCGCATTCTGGCCGAAAGTGGTGAGCCGCATCCGGTCCTGTGCCAGACGATCCAGATCGATGTCGCCGCAAATTATTTGCGCCGACGTTGAAAAACGTTCGGATTCCGAAAGCAGATTGCCGTTTTCATAAATCATCGCGTGGCCGTCCCAGGCCAGATCTGTCGTGGATTCGCCGAAGCCTGCGGCGGCGTAAAGATAAGCGGCAACACAGCGCGCGGACTGATTGGCGGCCAGTTGATGCCGGTACTCCGATTTTCCGATGGTGATGTTGGAAGCGGATAGATTGCCGATGACCGTCGCGCCCGCCATGGCCGCGAAACTCGACGGTGGAATGGGCACCCAGACATCTTCACAGATTTCGAAGAAGACATTGAAATTTTTAAGATTGGCGGCTTTGAAAATCAGATTAGCGCCGAAAGGAATATCTTTTTGCCCCGCCAGATTAATGGTTGATGCCAGAGCCGCCGAAGCCGGCGAGAATTGCCTGGCCTCGTAGTATTCGCGGTAATTCGGCAGATAGGACTTGACGGCAATGCCGAGGATTATTCCCCGGTAAAAAACAATCGCGCAGTTGAACAGACGGCAATCCACCTGCAGCGGCGCGCCCACGGCCAGAATCAGATTTAATTTGGCAGATGCTTTTTGAATGGCGACCAGAGCCTCTTCAACGCTTTTGAGCAAGGCATCCTGGTGAAACAAATCTTCGTTGGAATAGGCAGACAACCCCAGTTCCGGGAAGATGGCCAGAATGGCTTTCTGCTGTGCCGCTTTTTTCGCCAGTTCAATCGTTTTTTTTGTATTAAACGACACGTCGGCAACCTTAATTTCAGGAATGCAGACAGCGGTTCGGATAAATCCGTGATGGTAAAGATTGAAAAAGGTTTTTGCGGCCATGGGTCTATCCTTTCTCGACATAGGCATAAGCGCTATGGTTATGGATGCTTTCAAAATTTTCCGCTTCGATACTGTACCAGATGAAATTATCATCAGCATTGAGTTTTACGGCAACGCTACGGACAACGTCTTCCACAAATTTAGGATTTTCGTACGCCTTTTCCGTGACGTATTTTTCATCCACGCGCTTCAGAAGCGAATATACCTCACCACTGGCTGAATCTTCCACTATTCTTATCAAGTCTTCAATCCAGAAAAATTTTTTAAAACGCACCTTCACCGTGACAATGCTGCGTTGATTGTGTGCGCCGAAAGCACTGATTTCTTTGGAGCAGGGGCATAGTGTTGTCACCGGAACGACTACACCGACAAGAAAATCGGTCTGTTCGGCGTTGTTCTCTCCGGCAAAGAGGCAGTGGTATTCCATGGGGCTTTTGGCTTTAGAGACAGGGGCTGTTTTTTCCAGAAAATAGGGAAACTCGATTTCCATATGCGCGGAAGGGGCGTGCAGTTTCTGGCGCATCTTTTCCAGAATCGTCTGAAACGTCTTGATGCTGATTTGGCCTTTGAAATCATTAAGCACTTCCACAAACCGGCTCATGTGGGTGCCCTTAAAATGGTGCGGCAGGTTGACATACATGTTGATTGTAGCGTTAACAGGCTGTGTGCCGCGCGCGCGATCCAACACGATGATCGGATACTTGATGTTTTTCACCCCGACCTTTTTAATGTCAATATTGCGAAAATCTTTCTGGTTTTGAATATCAATCATAAGCAATAGGTGTTTAGACTGAAGGCTGAAGACCGAAGGTAAAGATGCAAGACAACGGCATTATTTTTTCAAATCTTCAGTATTTCAATCTTCGGTAATTGTCCTTGTGTCCTTTGTCCTTCAACCTTCAGTCTTCAGCCTTCAGTCTTCAGCCTTCAGTCTTCAGCCTTCAGTCTTCAGCCTTCAGTCTTCAGCCTTCAGCCTTCAGCCTTCAGCCTTCAGTCTTCGGTCTTCAGTCTATTCTTCATACATTCCCGCTGCGTTTTCCGATTCCCATACTTTTACGCGAAGCACTTTGACCTCTTCACCTTTTACCTTGGCTTGCATGGCTTTATAGACAGTGTAAGCGATATTTTCCGAAGAAGGATTTTTGCCTGCAAAAACGGGAAGGTCATTGAGGTGTTGATGATCCATCTCGTCGAGAATATTTTTGAGCCATTTTTTAACCAGCCGAAAATCTATTAGAATTCCTTCCGAATTCAACTTCGGGGCGCCGACGATGACTTCCACCTTGAAATTATGGCCGTGTAATTCTTCGCACTTTCCGCCGATTTCCGCCAGCAGATGCGCCGCGGAAAATGATTTAATAATCGTGACTTCAAACATTGTTCCAAATCCTCTTTCATTTTCCTACCATATTTTCCTCAAGGGGAAAACAGTTTATATGAAATAGCGCAAATTGACGCCTTGCTGGTGAAAATACCCCGCTGTTTTGCTTGTTCGCTGTCTTTTGAATAATCAGTGCCCTCGGTGTATTGTTATAAACGATTGATATTAATAATTAAAAATAAAATAATTTCATATGGCACATCCATTGCTTTCAAATAAGCACAAGATGTAAAGAAATTTTAAAGAAAACTCGCGGGAGGTGAAGCGGAGAAAATTGATTTTTGGAAAAATAAAATAAATAAGTAATCAATATGACAACAAAAATAACAAAATAGACAACCAACATTAATTAAGGAGGACAGTTATGTTAAAAGTATTTACTAGAAAAAAAGGACAAAAAGGTTTCACGTTGATTGAACTCATGATCGTTATTGCCATCATCGGTATTCTGGCAGCCATCGCCATCCCGCAGTTTACGGCTTATAAAAAGAGAGGCTATGTTGCCGTAGTTACTTCCGATGCAAAGAATATGCAGCTCGCTGCAGCTGCATGGTGCAGTACAACACCCCTGCCTGCGGCAATGACAGTAGCCAATCTGACTACGTCGGGTTACACCACGTCTGCCGGTATTACCCCCTCTGTAGATTTTACCTCCTGTGCCGCTTATACTGTCACAGCGACCGGAGACGCCGCGTGGGGACTTACAAGCGCTATTGGCACTGTAGACCAGTTAGGAGTCATGACGGTGAAACCGGCGATATAATCAGAAGACCCGTATAGAAGAATAGAATCATCAGGTGCTGCAAGTTCAAACAAGGGGTAAGGGATGCGTTCCTTACCCCTTTCCTTATGGCAGGCTATGCTGGATTCGTTGTCATTGCGAGTAATTTATCCGGCATTCAGGAAAATGGCAATTCCACTGAAGATTTTGGCATTTATCATACGGGATTGCTTCGTCGGTTTTTGGCCTCCTCTTGAAA
>JANYAF010000202.1 GCA_025355175.1 Deltaproteobacteria bacterium
AAATATTTTAGGATATCCGAAAGAGATTATTACCACCAGACCGTTTTCTTCGTTTATTCATCCTGATGACCGTGCCATGCTCGTTGATCGTCACATGCGGAGGATGAGCGGTGAACCAATAGAAACAGGCTATCGCTTCAGAAGTATTGTCGCCGATGGAACACAGCGATGGCTACATATTATTTCACGGATCACGTCTTGGAATGGAATGCCCGCATCTTTGAGTTTCGTCATGGATATCACCGACCACAAACGGGCGGAAGATGAGGTGCGAGTGAGTGAGGAAAAATATCGAACCATTCTGGAAAGCATTGAGGATGGTTATTTCGAGCAAGACCTTGCAGGCAACTTTATTTTCTTAAACAATTCAATGTCCAGAATATACGGGTATCCGGAAGAAGAATTGATGGGCATGAATTACAAGCAACACACCGATCCAGAGAGCGGCAAAAAATGTTTTCATGCTTATGTGAATATCTACGAAACGGGGCAACCCGGAAAAGTTGTTGGCTTTGAAATTATCAGAAAAGACGGAACCAAGAGACACATTGAATCCTCTGTGTCCCTGATAAAAGATTCTGCTGGAAATCCGATAGCGTATAGAGGGATTGTGCGCGACATCACCGAGCGCAAGCAGGCGGAGGCGGACATGAAGGAAACCCTCGACAGTCTCAGGAGGGCATTCGGCGCCATCGTTCAGGTCATGGTATCCGCTGTGGAATCAAGAGATCCCTATACGGCCGGTCATCAGATCCGGTCTGCGAACCTTGCCCGTGCCATTGCCACCGAGATGGAATTACCTCAGGATACAATCGAGGGACTCCGAATGGCCGGTTCCATCCATGATATCGGGAAATTATCTATTCCTGCGGAGATATTATCCAAGCCTACCAAACTGACAAACCTTGAGTTTTCCCTGATCAAAGAGCACTCCCGGAAAGGGTACGAGATGCTGAAGGATGTGGAATCTCCCTGGCCGCTGGCGGAAATCATTTATCAGCACCACGAGAGAATGGACGGCTCCGGCTATCCCAGAAATCTGGAAGGGAAAGACATCCTCATCGAGGCCCGTATTCTTTCTGTTGCCGACGTGGTGGAGGCGATGGCTTCCCACCGTCCCTATCGTCCCGGCCTGGGTGTTGATGCAGCGCTGAATGAAATCGAGAAGAACAGGGGTATCTTTTACGACGGAGCTGTCGTAGATGCCTGTCTGAGATTGTTTCGGGAAAAAGGGTTTAAACTGGAAGGAACCTGATTTAATCGGTAATCCTCACCTCAGTTCGATACCGTGTGTCGTGGATAAGTAGGCGACAATCGCGCTGAAATGCTTTGTGGATTTTCACCCGGAAGCGTTCATAGAAAAGATTTCCATCAAACTTGCATTTGAAGGTCCGGTTGTAGAATAATTGCCGGATGTCAATAATCAGGCGCTCTCCATTGTTGAGCGCCTGATTATCTGATTGCCGCCGGGAATTGAGGCGCAGGCTTTTGAGCTCTGGTGGTTTTGTGGATAACAGGAAAGGTTCAGCATTGGATCTTTCCGGGCAAACCTGTCCTGTATGCTATAAAGCAATCAAACTCTTACGCTGTCCGGAGTCCGGTGAACAGAGCGAAAACGTAGAAATTATTTGCCGCCTAGTTGTTCCTTGAGCTTGTTGCGATTTTTAATAGATTCACCGGCGCGGCCCAGGGCTAGTGAAATATCATCGTCTGGCTTGCCCAGTATTCGATCAGACTGTTTATAAAGAGACAGAGCGGCATCCAGGTCGCCGCGGCTCTCCGCGCAGACGCCCAGATTATACAGCAGGGCGTGAGAGTTGGCGGCGATATTGCGCGCTTCTCCCCAGAGTTCGCAGGCACTGTCCATCCGACCCTTATCTGCGTATTCCATGCCTCGCTTGAGTTTGTCGATGGCTTCCTTCGATGTAATTCCATCGGTGGAATCCATCAGCCGGATTTCTCTGGTGACATAGTAAGGAGCGATATCGCGCCGGAACTCTTTCCTGACGGAGTCTTTTGCTTGTTCCAGAAGGACCATTTCGCTTTGAACAGGGCGCGTATCCTCGCAGCCTGTAGAATTGGTCGTGGCGGAAAGATTACGGGAATAAAGGATTCTGCTGGTTGTTACATCGACCAGTTTGGGGGAAACTGCAAAATTGGCGACGCGTTTCGTGCAGCGGACAGGATAATGACGCCATTGAAGACATGCCCCCTGGTAGATTCTTCCCTTATCGTCTCTTTTTTGTTCATATCTTACGCATTCTGAACGTGTTTCCGTGAAAGGGCTGTCATCATAGTTGTTTTGGCTGATAACGCCCGTGTAGATTCCCTGAGCGCCGATCATCTTGCCGAGTTTAACGGCTGTTTTCTGATCCACCAGGCCACTTTGCGAAAACTTCATTTCGCTGATGGATTTGTCGATGGAGGTGCGGTCAACCAGTGTGAAATATTGTTTGCCATCGATGCCGATTCCTACCAGAACTCCTTCGATTTCGGCGGCAAATTCCCGTCCACCGGGACCGCTAAAAGGCAGAACGGCGACGGCTTTGGTCAGAGAGGCCTCATGATATTGCGCGGGCTGGAGCATGTTGACTTTGATTTTCGTGGCGCAGCCGGAAAAAGCAAGCAGGGCGACACACAGAACCGGTAAAACAAGACACTTAAAAAAACAGGACTTCCCGCGCAAATTGAACATGTTTTCCTCCTAATATCTATTCTTTATTCCAGATACTCCAGCGTCAGTGAATAAGGTGAAAAGTTCACGATTTTTAAATTTCCTTTTTGCTTGATGCTGTTAGCCAGATACAGCGTGTTTTCGGGATAGCTGACCACAAAATCACCCATCTGCTTTTCTTCCACGCTCGATACCCAGACAATGCTCTGCAGCATTTGTTTGACTTCCAGAACTTTATCGATGTCATCAATACCCTTGACCTTCACGGCTACTTTCTTGGTGTTGCCTTTGATGTATTGAGACACTTTGTCCAGAATGGTGGGCGTAAGATTTTGGGCCAGTTCCTTCATGGCTTCCGCGGTGGCATCTTCGACGTTGTTGGCCAGTCCCTTGGCCTGTTCCACACCGGTTGTCAAAATTTCCATGTTTCCAGTTTTGTTATTTTTGGAAATGATCCGATAATTGAGCCTTACGGTGACATTATTGAACGGCATGGAAAGGCCGTAGCCGATGTTTTCGCCTTTTTTGGTGGAAATTGTGTAATCCACTTTTCCAATAATGATCAGATTGGATAAAAATTTATACATCATGCTGCGCAGGGTCAGTGTGCTGCCGGAACGCATGGTCCGCTCCACTTCCATCGCATCAATGGCACGGGTGGGAGCGACGTCGATTACGGTATAACCCTGTTCGATCAATTTGCCGATAAGGGTTTCGGAAAGAATATTGGTTTCTTCAAATTCATCCCCGCTGCGGCCGGGTTTGCGCGCTGGGATAAAAAGAGCGATAGAACTGTTTAATCCCAATTGAGAGACGGCTTCCCTGGCTTGCGAGGGTTCCACACAAGCGTTAATTGTAACATTGAGGATGTCGTCTTTGACGTTTTCACCGACGACTTTATAGCTCTTCACCACGCCGCCTGTTTTTATTTTGATGACGTCTTCCACCAGGGTGAAGTTCTGAACAAAACTCTGCGCTTTGATCTCCGTGCCAACGACCTGCTCAATCGCCGTCCATTTGGCGCGGGCAATGGCTTCCAGTTTGGCTGAGGGCGTGTCATTCCTTATGATCGCCGCTTCGCCATTGGCGTTGATGCATTTTATCTGGGCGGATGCGTTGGGTATTGCAAAACAAAACAAAAGAATCAGGGCCAGTAAACAAGAATGTATTCTCATGATTCCACCTTATTAACGTTTCTCATGGTCATCAAAAAAAACACCGGTGCTGCCAATCTCCGAAACCCTAACATAAAGTGGGTCAATTTTCAATTTACTTGCCGATGCAGAAACTGGAAAA
>JANYAF010000212.1 GCA_025355175.1 Deltaproteobacteria bacterium
GAATATAGCCAAGACGGTACGGGTTAGCGAACTGGCCGAATTTGCGGCCACACTGCCGGATGTCGTTGTCGCGAAGGACTACAAGTTCATGTGTTCCACCCCCGGACAGGAGATGATTGTAAACGATATCAAACAACATAAACTGGACCGCATTATTGTAACCGCTTGTTCGCCTTTGATGCACGAACAGACGTTCCGCAAGGTGCTGGCGGCCTCCGGTCTCAATCAGTATCTTTTGACCATCGTCAATATTCGCGAACAGGTTTCCTGGGTCACCCATGATATCGAAGAAGGCACCGCCAAAGCCAAAGCGCTGCTCAATGGCGCAGTTTATCGCGCGCGACTGCTCGCACCATTGACCTCGCGTGTTATCGATGTAAATCCCAATGTGATGGTCGTCGGCGGCGGTATCGCCGGTATTCAGGCTGCTTTAGAGTTGGCCAATACCGGTAAGAAAGTCTATCTCGTCGAAAAGAATTCCACCATCGGCGGCCACATGGCGCAATTTGATAAAACATTTCCCACGCTGGATTGCTCCGCCTGCATTTTGACGCCCAAAATGGATGCCGTCCTGCAACATAAAAATATAACCATGATGACCTCCTGTGAAGTAAGCGAGGTCAAGGGTTTTGTCGGTAATTTCGATATTACCGTAAGACAGAAGGCGCGCTATGTGGATCACAGCAAGTGTAACGCGTGCTTGGCCTGTACGGAGAAATGTCCCGGCAAGGGCATTTCCGATTGGGACGAAGGCCTGGTGAAGCGAAAGGCCATTTACATCCCTTTCCCGCAGGCCGTTCCGCAAAAACCAATTATCGATAAAGAATCCTGTACGTTTTTTAAAAAAGGCAAATGCCGTCTGTGCGAGAAGGCCTGCGAACAGAAAGCCATTGATTTTGAGCAGCAGGACACTTTCGTTCAGGTGAAGGTCGGAGCGGTGATTTTGGCCACCGGTTTTGATCTCATGGATACCAAGCCACTGGTTCAATACGGTTACGGCAAATATCCCGGCGTATATAACGCGCTGGAAGTGGAAAGACTCTTCAATTCCGCGGGGCCTACCGGCGGCAAGGTGACGCTGCGCGATGGATCAGAACCCAAGTCTATCGCCATTCTGCACTGCATCGGCAGCCGCGACAAAAATAATCATGAACATTGCAGCCGCGTGTGCTGTATGTATTCGCTCAAATTTGCGCATCTGTTCAAGGAAAAGACCTCCGCCGACGTTTACCACTTCTACATTGATATGCGGGCTGCCGGTAAAGGCTACGAAGAATTTTACAACCGCATTATCGAAGAGGATGTAAAATTCATTCGTGGTAAAGGCGCACGAGTAGCCCAAAGCGCCGATGAACCGGGACGTCTGGTCGTGGAAGCGGAAGACACCATTACCGGGAAATTTATTAAGCTGCCGGTGGATATGGTCGTACTTTCTCCGGCTATCGTGCCGCGTGCGGATTCCAGAGATATCGCGCGGCTCTTTAACCTGAGCACGGATAAGCAGGGCTTTTTCATGGAACGACATCCAAAACTTGCGCCTCTTTCCACCATGTCCGAAGGCATCTTTATCGCCGGCGTTTGTCAGAGTCCGAAGGATATTCCCGATACCGTGGCGCAGGCCTATGGCGCGGCGGCGGAAGCCTTGACCATTGTCGTCAAGGATAAGATGGAACTGGAAGCGACTACGGCGATGGTGGATCCAGCGTCGTGCTGCGGCTGTCAGAACTGTGTTCGTGTCTGTCCCTATGGCGCGCCTTCATATAATGCCGAGAAAAAGGTTTCAGAAATCAACGAAGCGTTATGCAAGGGATGCGGTCTTTGCGCGTCCGTTTGTCCTTCGTCGGCGATTATTGCGCGGCATTTTACGAATGACCAGGTGCTGGCTGAGATGGAAGGCTTAATGGAATTCTAGGTATGGCGCCATAAATGTTTTTGAAGAAAGGGAATATTTCATGTCATTTGAACCGAAGATATTGGGCATTGCCTGCAACTGGTGCACTTATACCGGAGCGGATCTGGCCGGAACCACAAGATTACAGTATCCACAGAATCTCCGGGTAGTCCGTGTGATGTGTTCCAGCCGGATCAATCCCTCCTTTATATTCCGGGCATTCCAGTTAGGTGCGGACGGCGTGCTGATCGGCGGTTGCCATCCCGGCGATTGCCATTACAATACAGGCAATCTCTATGCCCGTAGGCGGCTGGCCGTTACCAAAAAGATTCTGGAATTTTCAGGCCTGGAGGCGGGCAGATTCCGTGTGGAATGGATTTCCGCGTCAGAAGGCAATAAATTTGCCGAAGTGGTTACAGAATTCACGGAACAGATAAGAAAACTGGGACCCCAGGCCAAGTTCAAGATTTCACAATAGAGTTGGGAGAGGATATGGCAATCAGCTTTAAACAAATCGAAGAAAAATTAAAGACCGAAGCCAAAAGGCTTCTGGGAGAAGGTCAGGTGAGCATGGTCCTGGCTTACGGCAAAGGCTACGATGAAAATCATCCCATGCCCTATGTCGCCAGGAACCTATCGGACGTGGACAATATCGTCTTTAATGAATACTGCAACTATAACATGGCCCGGTATCTTGTCCGTTATCCGGCAGGAACGAAAATTGCCGTCGCCGTGAAGGCTGCCGACAGCCGTGCCGTTATCCAGTTAATCCAGGAAGATAAGGTTAAAAGAGAAGATCTGGTGCTGCTGGGCATTCCCGTTTACGGCATGAAGAATCCGAAAACGCAGGAAATCATTGACGGTAAAACAAGCTGTGGCCTTTATAATCCGGTGTTGTATGACATCCTGCTCGGTGGCGAAGTGCACGGGCAGGCGATCCAGTCACCTTATGATGTGCTTACCGCTTATGAAGCAATGGATAAAGAAGCGCGCTTCGCATTCTGGAAAAAGGAATTTGATAAATGCATTCGTTGCTACGCCTGCCGCAAGGCGTGTCCGATGTGCTATTGCGATCCCTGCTTTATTGACCAGAATAAGCCGAAGTGGGGTGATAAGTCGCCGCAGTCCCACGGCAATCTTATGTATCACCTGACCCGGTTTCATCACCTGGCCGGACGGTGTATCGATTGCGGTGAATGTTCACGCGCCTGCCCCGTGGATATTCCTTTATATCTGTTCCACAAGAAAGTCGCCAAAGAGTGCGAGGAAATGTTCGGCCAGGCCGCGGGTATGAGTATCGAAGACAAGCCTGCGCTGGTGAATTTTCGGGTTGACGATTCCGACAAAATTTTGGAATAAGGAGTTTTCCGTGTTGAAAAAAACAACAATCGATAAATTACCCGAATTGGCAGCCACGCTGATGGAGAAAGGAACGCTCGTGGCACCCGTCAAGGAAGATGCCGGCTTCAATTTCCGGGAAATAGCCGACGCCAAGCAGGTGGATTTGATTTTTCACAATACCATTATCAGCCCGAAGTCGGCTTTCTTTCCTCAGGTGGAGGACTTTGTCCGGTATCAGACGGGAAAGTCCATCCTGGAAGCCGCGCCCGTTGAGCTTAATTTGAAACCGACTTTCCTCTTCGGCGTCCGTCCCTGCGACGTGAAGAGCTTTCAAATTATGGATATTCACTTTTCCGGCACGGGCGTTGTGGATCCCTACTGGCAGAAAAGACGGGAAGCCACCACCATCTTCGGTTTTGCTTTTGATATGAACGAAGCTGCCGACGCGGCTGAATTCTATCACACGCTGGGCATTGGCGCGGCTGATCCTGAAGGCAGTGATATCTTTATGGTGAGAAAAGATGGCATCCTGATGCTCAAGGTCATCACACCTAAAGGAGAAAAACTGATGGCCGGCCTGAGTTTTCTGACGGATGCCTCGGCGGATGAAATAAAATATTTCGACGATTATATTGCCAAGGGACACGATTATAAAACGCGTTACACTTGCGTGGATACCGAAGCGATTGCGAGAGAATTTGAAGCCATCTTTGACAACTCTGATTTCTGGACAAAGATTTCCGACGCCTGCTTAAGCTGTGGCGTGTGCACCTTTGTCTGTCCCACCTGTTACTGTTTTGACATCTGTGATGAGACGCTTTTCAGCCAGGGAACGCGCCGCCGGGTCTGGGACGCGTGCATGTTTACGGATTTTACGCTGGAAGCCAGCGGGCATAATCCGCGCACGAAAATTTATCAGCGTTTAAGGCAGAAAGTATGTCATAAATATTCGTATCATATTCGAAAATACGGCGTGATTTCCTGCGTCGGCTGCGGTCGCTGCACGCGTTACTGTCCGGTCAACATCGACATCTTTTCCATTGTGGAAGAAGCCGTGAAAGCAAAATGGTATAAACGGCTTTAGTCTGTGTTTATATATAAAATGACAGATCAAAAAGGATTTGAAAATAAATGACAACCAACAACCCATACATTCCCATGCCGGTTGCGATATCCAAGGTGATTGATGAAGTGGATACTCACGATATCAAAACATTCCGTTTCACCTTCCTGAATAAAGAAGATGAGGAAAACTTTAAATATCTGCCCGGACAGTTTGCTGAATTGTCCATTTACGGCAAGGGGGAGTCCCCGATCGGTATTGCCTCGTCGCCTACTCAAGCCGGCTATGTGGAATTCACCGTTCAGAGAGCCGGCACTATTGTGCCGGGCCTGGTTACCGCCGCGTTGCATGACATGGATGAAGGCGGCAAAATCGGTTTGCGCGGACCGTTGGGCCATTCCTGGCCGATTGAATTTCTGGAGAAAAAAAATATCGTGGTCGTAGGCGGCGGATTTGCCTTTACCACGTTGCGTTCGCTAATCAATTTCATGCTGCACGATGATAACCGTTCGCGCTTCGGCGAGATTACCGTGATCTACGGCGCGAGAACCCCCGGCCTGCTTTTGTACAAAGACGAACTGGCCCAATGGGAAAAAAGAGACGACATCAAAACCGTCATTACGGTAGACAAGGGCGATGATACCTGGACGGGACGTCAGGGATTTGTGCCTGCGGTTTGCAGGGAGGTCGCGCCGTCGCCGAAAAATACGGTGGCCGTGATCTGCGGCCCGCCTATTATGATCAAGTTTACGCTGCCGGTATTTTTTGAGCTGGGTTTTTCCAAAGAGAATATTCTGACGTCGCTGGAAATGCGTATGAAATGCGGAATCGGCAAATGCGGTCGCTGCAATGTCGGTTATAAATATGTTTGCTCGGACGGGCCGGTATTTTCACTGGCCCAGTTGGAAGAACTACCGCGCGACTTTTAATGACACTTTAAAGAAACTAAACATGAAATACACGCAGACACCGCTTCATCATGGATACGCCAATCAGGCACTGGCTATCAATGTAAAAACCGGCAATATCGAAGCCCGGCCGCTTGATCCGAAAATAAGGGATTTCTTTATCGGCGGAAGAGGATTGGGGCTTTATTTGTTGCATGAAAATATCACCGAAAAAACTTCGGCGTACGATCCGGAAAATCCACTGATCTTTTCACCGGGTCCGCTGGGCGGCATTCCGCAATTTCCTGGGACGAGCAAGTGCATGGCCATCTCATTGTCGCCGCTTACGCACATTCCGGGTGTATCCAATTTTGGCGGCCATTTCGGCGCTTATCTGAAATATGCCGGGTTCGATGCACTCCCCATTACCGGCATTGCAGAACAAAGCACCATGATTGTGATTGACGGTTTTACGCGGGAAGTCACTCTCCGGCAAGTGCCTGCGGCTGACCAGGTCTTCAATCTGGAAAAAGCCGTCGTGGATCAGTTGTTAAGCGAAGGACGTGAAAAAAAGGACATCACCTTTTTGACCACCGGCATCGGCGCGGCCAATACCGTTTTCGGCTGCATCAACAGCCACTATTATGATGCCGTCAAACCGGTAGGCGGGACAAAAGGCCTTTTCCGCACCAAGCAGGCCGGACGTACAGGCCTGGGTTCCGTCATGAGTCATAAGAATATCACTGCGATTGTCGTTCTGGCTGCTTTCCCTCATGGGAATAATCCTTATGGCGCGGCGGATTGGGACAAGGTGAAACGAGCGGGACTGACTTTGCATAAAGTCGTCAAAGAAGTCGATCCGCAGGCCCTTCAGATGCACCTGAAAGGATCGGCCGGTCTGATTTCTTTCATGAACAAGGATGAATATCAATCCCTGCCGGTTAATAATTACCAGTATGGCTCACATCCGCAGGCGGGACAAATCTGCGGCAAAGCTTATGCTGAGAGCCTTTTTGATCACCGGGGCATGGATGGATGTTTCCCCGGTTGCAATCTGCGCTGTACCAAAGGCGGCTGGGTCACGTTGACAACAGGCGAGCACAGCGGCCGCAAGGTTTGGGTGGATGGTCCCGAATATGAAACCGCAGCCGGTTTTGGCTCGAACCTCGGCATGTGGCATCCCGAGTTCATCATGGAAGCCAACTGGCATTGCGACAATTACGCAATCGACACCATCACCACTGCCGTCATCATGGCCTTTGTGATGGAATGTTATCAGCGCGTCTATCTGACGAAAGAAGATACGGACGGCTTTGCGCTGACCTGGGGCGACGAACAAGCCGCGCTGCAATTTATTCATGATCTCGCGCACCGCAAGACGGCGCTGACCAGTATCGCCGGTTTGGGCATGCTGGAAGTCGCGGCTTGGGTCGCCGAAAAATACTCGGCCAGAACCGGCAAACCCAATCCAATGCATGAGCTGCAACAGTTCGCCATGCAGACCAAGGGCCTGCCATTTTCTCTTTACCGGACACATCGGTCGTTGTCTATGCAGGCCTCCTATGCGGCCGCCAGCGACATAGGCGCGCATCATGCCGCCGCCTGGCTGGTCAAAGCGGATTTGTTGGGGGCGTTTCCCACGTTTGAAGCCAAGGCCAAAGCGCTCATTATGTATCCGCGCGTGCGCCTGGGCAATGACAATCTCGGGTTGTGCAAGCTACCCTGGGTGGATGTTTTCAATCCCGATTCCATGAAACGAGTGAATACGGACATCTACATCAATCCTGCGTCACAGGAGCTCTATGCCGATTTCTACAATGGCATATTGGGCACTAAACTGACTTGGGAGAAGATTTTTGAGCAGACAGACAGGGATATCAATCTGCAGCGTGTGATGAATATCATGTCTTTTGGCGCAAGAACCGGCGAGCATGACTGGATCCCCGACCGGGCTATCGGCCCCACCGAAGATGCCCTCTACGATCTTGAAAAAGATTATAACGACAAGCAGCTCAGTGTTTCTCTCAATAAACCTGCTGATGCGATCGCCAAGATGAAAACCGCCGAAAAACGTGAAGCAATCATGAAGCATCGCAAGGAAGAATTGCGCAAGTTAATACATGTTTACTATTCGCAGCGCGGCTGGACAGATAAAGGCATCCCGAAAATTGATACCCTGAAACAAATCGGCTTATGGGATTACTTAAGCGAAGAAGCCAGAACCAGAATCACCGTGATGAACGAGCAGTAGTTTGCAAACGCCATGACTACAACTGGATTCAGGCACTTGAATCCGTATTCCACAATACTGTGGAAAGGTCTGTTGACATCTATGTTGATAAACCCGCTAAGCACGCAATTGTTGCGCTCTTAGATCACATTGCCCAAGGGTTAAGCAATTATTTAAACAAGTAATATTATATACTTATAAATATAGCCTTTAATCATGCCCACTTATGAACGATAGGCAATTCAGATATAAACTCTATTAAAAAAATGTGCCAGATTTAGTCAAAATTTTGAGATTTTTAAAATAAAAAAGAGGTCAACGGTATTTCACCCAACGCAAATAATGTATTGCCATGTGGTTAGAAAGGTGCTACTGCTGTTTTCCAAGTGAACCACAGTGCTTCACCAGGCACTGTGGTTTTTTTATTTATATTCAAGGAGTATCAAAAAAGCATGATTGCAACATCAAATATTACCCTTTCCTACGGGAAAAGAGTCCTTTTCAAGAATGTTAACATTAAGTTCACTCCCGGTAACTGTTATGGGCTGATCGGTGCCAACGGATCGGGGAAATCCACCTTTCTTAAGATTCTGGCCGGTGAGCTGGAGGCAGACCACGGGGAAATTCTGGTCGGCCGGCGGGAACGAATAGCCGTTCTGGGTCAGGATCAGTTTGCCTTCGACGAGGAAACGGTCTTCAACACGGTTGTCATGGGGCATAAGGAGTTATTTAACGTCATGATGCAAAGGGAGGCGATTTACGCCAAAAGTGAATTGACGGAAGCGGAAGGAGTTCTTTGTGCTGAAATTGAAAGTGAGTTTGCGGAACTCGACGGTTATGAAGCCGACGCCGAAGCAGCGGTGCTGCTAAGCGGCCTTGGTATATCTGAGGATCTGCGGACAAAGAAAATGAAGGAGCTCAGCGCAGGTGACAAGGTCCGCGTCCTTTTGGCCCAGGCACTGTTTGGCAATCCGGATGTGCTCCTTTTGGATGAACCGACCAATAATCTCGATCGGAAATCCATCCAATGGCTGGAAGATTTTTTGTCGCGGTTTTCCAATACAGTGATCGTGGTTTCCCATGACCGTCACTTTTTGAATCAGGTCTGCACGCATACCGCGGATATCGATTTCGGGCGGATCCAGATTTATGTCGGCAATTATGATTTCTGGTACCGTGCCAGCCAGTTGCACTTCAAGCAGAAACAAAGCGATAACCGTAAAATGGCTGAAAAAGCCGAGGAACTGAAGGCTTTTATCCAGCGCTTCAGTGCCAATGCCTCCAAGTCCAAACAGGCCACATCGCGCAAGAAACTGCTCGAAAAACTCACATTGGAAGATATGCCGGTCTCCTCTCGAAAATATCCGTATGTGGTCTTCAAACCGGAAAGAGCCTGCGGTGACATCATCCTGACCATTGAGGGACTGACCAAATCGATCGACGGGGTCAAGGTTTTGGATCATTTTGACCTGATGGTGCGCAAAGGCGATAAAATTGCTTTTACCGGCGATAGCGCTCTGGCCCGAACAACCCTCTTCCGGATTCTGGCCGGCGAACTGGAACCGGACAGCGGCAATATCCGTTGGGGAGTGACCATTACCAGCGCCTATTTCCCCCAGGAGAATAGTGAATTCTTTACCCGCGAGATGACCCTGATTGATTGGCTGGGCCAATATTCACCGCCCACGGAAGGTGAAACCTTTGCACGTGGCTTCCTAGGAAGAATGCTTTTCTCGGGCGAGGAGGCCATGAAAAAAACAGTCGTCCTCTCCGGCGGCGAGCGGGTTCGTTGCATGTTGTCGCGCATGATGCTGACCGGGGCCAATTTGTTGATTCTTGATGAGCCGACCAACCACCTGGATCTGGAATCGATCACCGCCCTCAATGACGCGCTGATCGCCTTCAGTGAAGTTGTTCTGTTTGCCTCCCATGACCAGGAATTTGTATCCACTGCAGCCAACCGGATTATCGAGATCGCCGGGGGAGAAGCCATTGACCGCACCATGGATTATGAAGATGATCTGGGGCGAGGATATGTCGCCGAAGCAAGCTGACCCTGCCACAAAGTTTCTTGACAAGCCCAAACAGCGCCCATATACTTTGGCGGCACAAAAGCAATGATCTACTATTGAAGGAGGTATGTCAGGACAAGATGAACATGGAAAGGATGCTTCAGGAC
>JANYAF010000234.1 GCA_025355175.1 Deltaproteobacteria bacterium
TTAGGGTAGTCTGTGTTATTTGCCTTTATACTAATGAAATTTGCATGCCAGATTTCAACAATTTATAAAAAATAACTGCAACCATTCGATTATTATTGTTATTTAACAATGAAAGCATTGGATGACCCAACGCAAATAACCGTCTTTTGCCTCTTTCTTTCAATGAAATATTCAACCGGCTTGAACGAAATGTGAAAAAGCATTATCCCTTTGCGCAAATGGTCGGTTTTTCAAAATCTCCCGTCGTAAGGAATCATTTTAATACAACTTGATTTAATTCCCCACTGATTGCTATCATGGAGAAGGCAGATTGCTCTGAAAAGTTGCGTCTCCATGATAAAGGAGATCCATCAATAACGAGGCACGCATCATGAGTGACAAAGATATGACGACAAGGAGTAACGGGCGCATGAGCAGAAGAAAATTTTGTTGTATTCTGGCAGGGTCACTGGTCGGTTCAGGATTGCTTCCGCCGCTTTTAGAGGCCCGGCTTCTCACAACAAAGCCCGCAGAGGATCTTTTTGCCTTTATGGATCGCACCGTGGGCAAATTTGACCGCACAACCTATCAGCAACTGATCGGGGCGGCCAATGCGTTCAAGGAAGGTGATAAGATTCTTGGTGTCGCCGCCGACGACGAAGTCATACGGTCAAAAGCGCGACAACTTTTATCCAATACAAGGCTTGACAACATTCTGAAACATCCGTTGTTTGAAGACCATTTATATGCCCGCCTGCTCGAAAATCTGTCACCGGATTCTGTAAAAAAGACCAGTTCCATGACGCTTAGCGAACTGAAAAAGTTCCTGCTCACCCAAGATGAATCTGAAATTCAGCCGCTCCTTAACGGCTTGTGCAGTGATGTCATCGGATGTGTCGTCAAGATTATGTCGAACGAAGAACTCATCGCCGTCGGACGCAAAATATTTAATCCGCTTGCCGGCACCCACATCGGCGCAAAAGGATACATGGGGGCCCGCATCCAGCCCAATTCACCGACGGACCATCCCGATGACGTGATCTGGCAGATCTTTTCGGGATGGTCTTATGCAATAGGCGATGTTGTTCTGGGTGTAAATCCCGTAAGCAGCGAGCCTGCCTCCATCGCGGCCCTGGAAACAGCGCTCCTGGATCTTCGCCGCACTTTTCAAGTAGAAGATATCATTCCCCATAGCGTTCTGGCCCATATTGATCTTCAAGCGGGCGTGGAAAAACAGCAGCCGGGCACCACAGGCGTCTGGTTTCAAAGCCTGGCCGGCAGCGACAAAGCCAATGCCACATTTGATATAACCCTGGAAAAGATGCTCGCCTACGCTTCACAGCGGACAGGCCAATACGGTTTTTATTTTGAAACCGGCCAGGGAGCGGATTTTACCAATGGCAGCGGCCAGGGAACCGATATGGTCATCCACGAATCGCGCAAGTATGGCTTCACCCGCCTGCTGAAAATGAAGATCGCCCACGACCAGCAACAAGCCGGACGAACCCCGGCCCCGTGGGTGCATGTGAACGACGTGGCCGGATTTATCGGTCCGGAAGTCTTTCGCACCCGCGAACAACTCGTGCGCTGCTGCCTTGAAGATATCGTCATGGGTAAACTCCACGGCCTCACCATTGGTCTGGATATCTGTTCCACCCTGCATATGGACATAACGCTTCATGACCTGGACTGGTGCCAGGATCAGATCATGCCGGCCAATCCGGCTTATCTTATGGCTTTGCCCACCAAAAATGATCCCATGCTCGGGTATCTGACAACCGCCTTCCAGGACCATGTGCGTCTTCGCGAAAAATTCGGATTCAAGGTAAATGATCCCATGTGGAAATTCTTCCAGCGGTTGGGCGTCATTAATGCCAAGGGACAAGCGACGTCCCATTTTGGACAACCCCTCTGGGTATGGTATCAATACAGGCGCGCCAAAGGTGACAAGCGCTCCAGAGTGGAAATCATCCGGGAAGGAAAACAACAGATGAAGGCAGTCCGCGACCGCGGCGTTTATCTGGCGGAAGGATTTGACCGCAAAACGTGGAAAATGGCGCCCGAGCTTGATCGTGAAATTCGCACCCTGTACGCGGATGCCAAGAAAGCCATCTGGGTCGAACTTGATCCTTCTTTTATCGCTGCGATACCGAAAGCAGTGCCCCTGAAAACCCGTTCGCAGGATCGAACCGATTACATCCTGCACCCGCAAACAGGAGAAGAATTAGACGATCCCTCCTTACAGGCGCTAAAAGCGATTAAGGCAACAAGACATGAGCCAAGCCAGGTGCAAATCGTTATATCGGATGGCCTGAACGCCCACGCCATCATGGATCAGGGGCATCTGGCCCCATATCTTTCCGCGCTCGAAGAAAATTTGCAGAAGAAAAATTTGAAGCTGGCCCCTGAGATCCTGGTTCTTCGCGGCGGGCGGGTTCGAGCAGGATACCGCATTGGAGAAGTCCTGTTTGGAGGATTGCCCGATTCGCAAGCACACAGGGCCATCATTCACATCATCGGAGAGCGCCCCGGAACCATGCATCACTCTTTTTCCGCTTATATTTCCGCGCCGAACGCAGGTGTCTGGGGAAAGGCCAACATCGATCACAACATCACCCGTGTGGTTTCCGGGATAGCCGATACAGCTCTAAAACCGGATATTGCAGCGAAAGAAACCATAAATATTATCGATCAACTGTGGAAGGAATAAGATTATTTAATCTGCCTCATCATTTTTTTTGTAAAATAGGGTTTCAGGCCGTTCACCATGACCTGACCTATATTTGACTTGACAGACAACGTCCAATTAAGCCTTGCTTGACAACCATAACACCTACTAATAAATGTTTTCAACTTTGAATTGATGCGAGGATTACTATTTGAATTGTGGTATTCGAAATTACTGCCGAGCCAAGCGAAGGTTTGCCCCAACGCAGCATCCTTAGGCATAACGGTGGGACGGTGAAACGATTTTTGTATAAACTCATTAATCTGAGAATCGTTTTCTTAGATTTAGTTCTTCTGCTCAACTGTTACGTAAGGCCCGAATGGGATTCCTGTCCCCGGATAATGCGACACGGCTCTGGCATTTGCCTGACGGGCCAATGGCATGTAATTCGGGGATGCCTTTTCCATCGCAGCAACTGTAGCCTGTACCGCTAATTGTACCGCAAGTCCTATAAGACTTCCCCCTCCACCACCTGATTGCTGCGGTTGATAAACTATCCTCACTCTGTTTTCCCATAAAACGTCTTCAGTTTTTGCATCTCTTATTTGGTAATGCAAGGCTACTGTAGTTGTGGTTGTTAGAATTGCATACTTGGAATCCCATTGCTCTATAACAATATAAAGAACTGCATCAGCACCAAAAAGGCTAGCGAGTTTAGATGTTGACGAAGAATGCACCAACGAGCTATCCGCAAGGCCATCATCTTCAAGCACCCTTTTTACTGCATTTATCGGGAAAACATAGTAGCCGCGCTCTGCGAGGGGAAAGGATAATGTGGAAAGCATATAATCAGCCGCAGTAATATCCACACTATTATTGACAACAGGTACAATTAGGATGGAACGAGGTGAAGCTGCCAAAAATTTCTCCTGCTTGCTTAATTCCCCTCTATGAGCACATCCAGAAAACGTGAGTACGGTTAGCAATAGCAGTAATAATGGTATTCGTTTCATTTTGAAACCTCCAACAACGGTTTTTGAACATTTTTATCGGCATTAACTTCCGAGTCCACGGGGCGTTGTATATTCTGCTTTTGATGCGTTGCCCTGTTATTGGCAATGGCAATCAATTTGGTCATGAAAGCACGAGATTCCGGCCATTTGGTTGCTTCCTTCTGATAATAAAGAATGGCCTGTTGAGTGTTTCCCTCTTCATACATAACAAAACCATATTCTGCATAGATACCCGGTGGCACCTTATCCTCTGGTTCAGCATTATCCAGAATCTCCTTTAATGATCGAACGAAGTCCTCTCTTTCCGCCGGGTTCTTATAATGCTTATACATCTTGGTATCGTAATCACTCCAATTATAACGGTTGTGTGCTCCGCAGCCCATTAAAGAAAAAAGTAAAAAGAAAATAAATAGGTATTTAGTTGCCGGTGTCATGCTGTCTCCTATCTGATGGTAATAGTTTTTAATGAGCTCTCCACAAATATACGCTGTTCATAAATTACTTCATTATTAAGCATAACGCGGACCGTGTGCGTTCCCGGTTCTATGGTTAGAACCCGTGACTCGCCGTTATACTGCGCTGCCTGACCCATATTGAGATCGTCAACATAAAGGAGAGCTCCTTCGGGCGCACCTTTGAAAGCCAAGGTTGGCCTGTCATCCACTGTTCGGACTGTGGTTGTAGGCATAGCACAACTACAAAGAGTGAAAACAAGTGCAAAGAAAGAAAAAACGATAACTTTTTTCATTGTTTCACCTCTTCTACATAAAGATTTGCTGCTGAAGACAGATTAATTGATCCTGAAACGATTTCACAAATCGAACCTTCGTTATTTTCATTATCACCGAACAAGGAGACTACTCTGATTGTTGCAATCTGTTTGCCCGGAAGGCTGATCTCCATTCCAGTTTGTTTACTCTTTACTTTTTGTCCTGGTGACATAACTTTGAGAGTATCACCCATCTTGATTCCTTGGCGTGAGCCACCACTGATAAAAACCTGTCCGTTCTCGATGCTAAGGATATCGGTATGCCATGCTCTTTCTTCAAGGGTGGAGACTAGTTTATCTATAACATCTGTTATGGCGGCTCCTATCGCTCTGTCGTTTAATGTTGCATCATAAGCTGCTCTGCTTCCGTATCCTGCAATCTCTCCAGATTCTGTACTTGCCTCTCCTGCGCCGGTTGCTGAAAAAAATGCCTGTCCTGTCTTGATATTAACAAGTCGAATTTCAACTTTGGCCTTTGCGGTCTGCATCTTCGTCGAACTCATAAACCCCGTTTTGCCCGCAATTGAACGACCAAACTCCGTTACAGAGCCGACAATAACGGTATCTACACCAATAAGTCCCCCGCCAGATATTGTTTGTTCTTGTTGAATTTTTTTGATGTCCGAACGTTCAAAAACCATGAAATTACCAGACTTGACCAATCGGCTTGCAAGCATATCGGATGCTTGTTTTCCCAGACGATCGAAGTCGGCGTCTGTCATCAAGGCTCTGCCGTAGTTGGTCTCGTTTGTGAAACGTATAATTGCAATTTTCTGTTTATATCTTTTTGCTGATGGCAATGAGGTAGCCTGTTGGGCTTTTGTCTGCTGCATTTTCGTTGCTGGCGCTTCTACCTGTTCTGGTCTATATGCGCTGGGCGTTGCACAGCTAGTGTAGTGCGTCATAAATAGCTTGACTTATGATTATTGGATAGTGTATATGCTGAGCTATCATGAAGAGCGCAG
>JANYAF010000235.1 GCA_025355175.1 Deltaproteobacteria bacterium
TTAGGGTAGTCTGTGTTATTTGCCTTTATACTAATGAAATTTGCATGCCAGATTTCAACAATTTATAAAAAATAACTGCAACCATTCGATTATTATTGTTATTTAACAATGAAAGCATTGGATGACCCAACGCAAATAACCATCTTTTTCCTCTTTCTTTCAATGAAATGTTCAACCGGCTTGAACGAAACATGAAAAAAGTATTTAAATTGTCTGGTCTTCAATTTTCATGAGAATAAGGAAAACTTGACATTCTTCATCTTGACACTAAAATAAAGCATATTTTTTAAAGAGTTGGATTTACAAAACGTCTGACGCAATTATTGAAAAGATGGAGGAGGGTATAAAACATGAAGAGAGTCTTACTGTTTATCGTAACCAATATCGCCGTGATTTTGGTTTTAAGTATTGTGGTGAAGCTTCTCGGGGTTGACCGGTTTCTCTATACCAACGGAATCAACTACTGGAGCCTGCTGATTTTTGCCGGTATATTCGGTTTTGGCGGTTCGTTCATTTCATTGGCGATTTCCAAGTGGATGGCCAAGTGGAGCACCGGCGCGCAGGTGATTATGCAGCCCCGCTCAGACATGGAAATCTGGCTGATGAACACTGTGCAAAAGCAGGCCTCCCAGGCGGGGATCGGCATGCCGGACGTTGCTGTTTTTGAATCGGATTCGCCCAACGCCTTTGCCACCGGCATGAATAAAAACAATGCCCTGGTGGCGGTTAGCACCGGTCTTTTGCGTACGATGAAGCGCGATGAAGTCGAAGCGGTGCTGGGTCATGAAATCAGCCACGTCGCCAACGGCGACATGATCACGCTCAGCCTGATTCAGGGTGTCGTGAACACGTTTGTCATTTTTATTTCCCGCATCGTCGGGTATTTTGTGGATCGCATAATTTTAAAAAATGAAGAAGGCCATGGTCTGGGCTTTTTTATTACCACGATTGTTGCCCAGATCGTTTTCGGTATCCTGGCCAGCGTCATTGTGATGTGGTTCAGCAGGAAGAGGGAATACGTGGCGGACGCGGGCGGCGCGAATCTGGCGGGCACCGGCAGTATGATTGCCGCGTTGGAAAGCCTGCAGCGCAGCGCTCACGAGCCCCTGCCGGATCAGATGAGAGCGTTCGGTATCAGCGGCAAACCTTCAAAACAAGGGTTTAAAATGCTTTTCATGACCCATCCCCCATTGGAAGACCGCATCGAAGCGTTGAAACGGTCGGCGGGTAGGTAAATGATTGAGGAGTTAGGTGAAGAGTAAAAACAGGGAGCACGCGCCCCCTGCAAGGGGATCAGGTTATGCGGGTGGCAAGACCGGTCCCTACTTTTTTACACATGATTGCGTAGTTGCAGTTCCAGCGGGTGTGGATTCAGATAAATTTGCTCCCGGAGATAAGGCTGATCATATTTCCGCACATAATGGCCGATCAGGGTCAAAGGAACGATCAAGGGAAGAAAACCCTTCTGATAATGATCGATAATTTCGAGAAGCTCTTTTTTTTCATCGGCAGATAACGGTTCCTTGAAGTATCCCATCATGTGTTGGAGTACATTGACGTTTTTCTTCGGCGTGGTTTTCAGCTTCACCGCTTCCATCAGCAGCGTCTCATATTGCAAAAAGATGTCTTGCAGGCTGAGGCTTTTTTGCGAGGCGACCAGTTTTCCCATCGCCTGATAGAGCTTTGTGCTGTGCGATAAAAGCAATAATTTGTGGCGGGTATGAAAGTCCACTAGGGCGCCCCGGCTGGATTTCACGTTCCGGATTTCCCGCCACCGTTTGAGAGTGAAAATTCTTTCAATGAAGTTTTCACGCAGACCTGTGTCGTGGAGCCGACCTTCCTCTTCCACCGGCAGGAGGGGAAAATGCTCCATGAAAATCCGCGCGAATATCCCCACACCAGTCTTGGCGGGCATGCCGTTATCGTCATAGACTTTTACTCTTTCCATCCCGCTGGACGGCGAATCGCTTTTGAAGATAAAACCGCAAAGATTTTCAGCCGCCAATTCAGCTATGCGTCTGTTTGCCCAGTGGACCATCATTTCCGTTTTATCCTCTCGGGTGCGACGGGTTACCAGGCGCGGAGCATCCGTTTTTCCTTCCAGCCGCATGGCCTCTCTGGGAATTCCCATACCGCATTCAGCTTCCGGGCAGACCGGCACATACTCCACATACTCTCCCAAGGTATCGCGAAGAAAGCGGTCAAGCTTATGTCCACCGTCATAACGGAC